>JAGGWN010000112.1 GCA_021157415.1 Bacteroidales bacterium
CCGTCTGAGCCTCTTATCCCTCTCCCGGGAAGAGGCTCAACTTTTCATAGAACGTTTTGGGGGAAGTGATAACAGGAGATTGTGTTTTTAGAACTTCTTTTTTATGCTTATCAGAGCCTACGTAGGGACCTACGTAGGAAGATATTTATAATATCCGGATATATAATAAGATAACACATTCATATAATATAAATAATCAATTTTTTCATAAAAAATTGTAAAAAAACCGGTTCGCATTCTTTCTGAATCAAAAAATCGGTTTAATTTTGATAAAATGTTGAATCCGCCTTCGCGTTCCGCTATGGCGGACGAGAAGAAATGGTTTCATTCCCCGACCCTCTGGGTCGGAAACAAATAATTCCTCGTGATACCTCGTAACTTTGCTGCGAGGCAGTTCATTTTATAAAAAAATAACAGGCTATGATACGATACATGATGCTCATAATCTATGCGATGCTTTTTTCCGGAGTAGTGGAAGCTCACATGTGGATGTCATCCATCTTCTCTGATAATATGGTATTACAACAGAAATCAGAGGTGTTGTTCTGGGGCTGGACGACCTCCTCAAATGAAAAGATTACCGTCTCGGGCTCATGGAACAACCAACCTGTTTCGGGAAAAGCTTACCAGGGGGTATGGTCGGTAAAACTGACAACCCCTTCTGCCGGAGGACCGTTTGAGATTACTGTCATGGGGCATGACACGATTGTGTTGCATAATGTGATGATAGGAGAGGTGTGGATCTGTTCCGGTCAGTCCAATATGGAGATGACCCCGGAATGGGGACTGCTTAACAAAGAGGAAGAGGTCCGGAATGCCCGCTTTCCGGAAATGCGATTTTTTATGCTACCGAGGCATAAGGCGGAAACACCCCAGGATGATACACCCGGTTACTGGACCGAATGTACCCCGGAAACGATGCTTCATTTCAGCTCGGCCGGGTATTTCTTCGGCCGGGAGCTAATAAGAAAGTTGCATGTGCCGGTAGGTTTGATTTATTCCAATTGGGGTGGTACGCCGGTGGAGGTATGGATCAAAAACAGTCTGATCATGAATGATCCGGTATTGAAAGAAGCGGCAACAAAACTACAACCGCGGCCCTGGTGGCCCGACAAACCCGGATCTGCCTACAATGCCATGATTCACCCCCTGATCCCCTATAATATTGCAGGAGTTATATGGTACCAGGGAGAATCCAATACCCAAAATGCCTGGTCATATTACCGATCATTTCCACTGCTGATTACTTCCTGGAGAGAAGCATGGAAAAAGGCATTTCCGTTTTATTATGTTCAGATTGCACCGTTCCGGTATAAAGACAGGGATTCGTTGGATGCGGCCGTGGTGCGTGACGCCCAGTTAAAAACACTTTCGGTGGTACCCCATACCGGTATGGCCGTAACTATGGATATCGGGAACCTGACGGATATTCATCCGAAAAACAAACAGGAAGTGGGCCGGCGACTTGCCTTGTGGGCCCTGGCGAACGATTATGGCATGGCAGGGACAGAATACAGCGGTCCCTTGTATAAATCAATGGAGATTAAAGGAAAGAAAGCCATCCTGTATTTTGATCATTCTGACGGAGGTCTGGTGAAAAAAGGAAAGCAACTCACTGATTTTATCATTGCCGGTAATGACAGAATCTTTTATCCTGCAAAAGCCAGAATAAAAGGAAATACGGTAGAGGTTTACAGTGAAAAAGTCAGGGAACCGGTGGCGGTACGTTTTGCTTTTTATGATGCAGCCCGGCCCAATCTTTTCAACAAAGCGGGACTGCCCGCTTCTCCTTTCCGAACCGATAACTGGAAAATCAGATAGGAATACGACAGGGAAGGCAGAAATAAAGCGTATGCTTTCTGTTGCGGAATGTGGGATCAATTTTCCTGTGTCTTGAAATTGCTCAGATCGTTGTTGGCTTCTTTCAGAATATTTGTACCGGTCATACCGCTCAGAATGGAGTTGTTAATCCTGTTTTCCATCTCAGTTAACTGGTTGTTAACCTCATTAAGATCAAACTCCTTCTGTGCCAGTTGTCTCTCAAACTGTTCATCGGAAACCTTATCTTTTGCATCACTTTCATAAAAGTGTTTCTTCAGATCATGCACTTCTCTTAGCAGAGATTCTTTTCTGTCTTTAAGTTTGTAAACATGGGTAAGGATGGTCTTGGCATCGGCATCCGTTATCACATCGGCCCAGGCACTTACAGAAGTAATACACTCTTCCTGCAGGATGTGACATTTTTCGATAACTTCTTCAAAATAAGTTTTGGTCAGATCATAAGCCGGATCCTTTTTATCCAGTTTCCTGAGATAGGCTTTAATTCTTTTCTCCGTCCGGAGAAGATTAAAATAGATAAGTTTAAGGTTCTTTATGGATGCTTTCCCCCGGTTTATCACCAGGTCTTCATTGTGTATATCTAACCATTTTTTTATAAAGAAAGCCCCCAGCATTGCTGAAAGCAACGCGATTAGCAGGATTACATACAAGTGAATATTAAAACCTTCCGTGTCCTGCAGTGCATGAATAATGATGACAAGAGACGCACCTAAAATCAGAACCCATGGGTCCAGTAAGATCCTGATAAATGTAATCCACCTGTCGTTGAGTTTTGTTTCTTTTTTCATCAGAATATGTTTTATTCGTTAAAAATTTTATAAATATAAGTGCTTATTTATCTCCCGGAGTATTTTTAGAGGAGATATGTTTCCGGATGTCCGTGTAATAGTAAACAATCCCGGCAATGGCTGTGAAAAGGATAAACCCCAGCAGCCAAAGCAGTTTGCTAAAAAGGGTTTTCTTTTCATCCCTTGAGATTTCGGACAAACCGATCATCACATAGACCAGACTGATCAACATACCGGTTACCAGGAATTCACTGGCTCCTGTGTGATGCTGCGTTTTATAGAAAGCGCCGAGGATAACCAAAACGATCCCGGCGATTAAACTGAATTTATACAATTGGTATTTATTCATAACGTCCGTTTATTTATGGATGAAGGAGGGCTGCCGTTCAAGGTGGTAAGTCTCTGCAAAGAAAGAATATATTTTATTATCCAACCATTGATAATATGCCTCAATGGTTTTTTCCTTAAAACCGTTTTTCCTCCAGTTTTCGAGTTTTTCTTCCGTGGTGTCAAAGATTTCATCTTCCAAAGGTCTGATTCGTTGTTTGATCCCTGTATGGTCTTTGTTTATGACGGCGTGGATGTTAATGTATTTGTTGGCGCTGCTACCCCAGGTGACCGGATAACATTTTTTCTTCAGTGCAAGGGCAAAATGACACAATGGTGCATCTTTCAGGGTTTTATCATAGGTTACCAACGAAGGAAGCTTTCCATGCGGGGTGATCCATAGCGGGATGGCTACGGATGTAATCGGAAATCCCAGGATGGTCCACATGGTGGTGTGCAAAGGATCTTCCCCGGGTTTCACCCCTACAACAGCCATGGCAGACGCACTACTTTTCCGGGGGATAAAGTCTTCAAACCATACCATTTTCTGCACGGCCGGGTCTTCTTCATCCGGCAGGGAAAGATCAACTCCCGTCAGAGAGTGTCTGAGACAACGACTTCCTTCCTGCATCAGGAAACGGGCAGACATGGTGCCGTTCTCCATGGCTTTCCGGAACAGGGCATCCGCCGTATTGTACCGGATATACCCGGCGCCGGTTCCTTTTACCCCCGTGAAGGAAAAATTGGTATGAACCACATAGCCTAACGGAGCTATTACAGGATCGTTAACATCCAGTTTGGTGTATTTTCGAAAACCCACCTCATAGTATGCCGCTCCTCCCTCCGCGTCAATAACCCCAAAATTGGTAGTCATGTGTGTGGGCCGGGAAAGAGTGTCCAGCAGTTCCTCGAAATCAGCCAACGAAGCACAATGCTGAAGGGCTGCTTTCATGATCACCCCTTCGATTCCCCAATGCTTCAAAGTATCTTTGACATCTAGATTATAGGAGGCCGTGTTCATAATGGCAAAACCGACACTGTTGATACCCATCCAGATATTCTTGTTAAGCGTGTCCACAGAATTTACCACTCCGATACAGGAGTATGGCCCGTTTTTAAAATACACCACTTTATTGTTGATGTATTTGGTATCCCTGTTTTTCCACATCAAAGGCCTGCCTGTCCTGGTATATTTGCCAGAAACAATGACACTGGTACATGCCATCGAAGAATAAACACCGGAGAATATACCGGCAAACACCCAAAAAAGCAGGACGGTACGCTGAAAATTCTTTGTCATGTTCTCATGCATTTAATAAAGTTTCGGCACAGGCTTATAAATGCTTGCTAATTTAGCAATAATTCTGATTTAAAAATAATCAAGCAGACCTGCCAAACTGCAATTCTGACGTATTGCTTATGTTGTCTATATTCATGGTGTTAGCCTTTGGCAGGGTTTTTGTAAATTGCGGGGTGGATTGAGATTAGGGAAAAAGGGGGATACAAATATATGGAATATAAAGACTATTATAAAATATTAGGAGTAAGCAAGAAGGCCTCTCAGGATGAAATCAAGAAAGCCTATCGTAAACTGGCTGTGAAGTACCATCCTGACAAGAACCAGGGTAATAAGGCGGCGGAGGAACGTTTTAAAGAGATCAATGAGGCGTACGAAGTGCTTGGGGATCCTGAAAAAAGAAAGAAATACAACGAGTTGGGTGCCAACTGGAAACAATACCAGGATGCAGGATTTGCAGGACAAAACTATGGTTTTGGCGGAGGCCGTCCCGGAGGGACTCATTATTATTCCTTTGAAGGAGATCCGTCCGATCTGTTTGGCGGCGGCGGTTTTTCTGACTTCTTCAAAGCTTTCTTCGGAGGGAGTATGGGCAGCCGGTTCGGGCAAAGTGGGTTCGGAGGTTCAAATTACGAACAGCCGGGTTCCGATCTGACGGGAGAAATGCATATTTCCCTGCAGGAAGCTTATTACGGGACCCACAGGGTTGTAAACCTCGGCAAAGAAAAGATAAGAGTAAAAATAAGCCCGGGAGCTTATGACGGTCTTAAACTCAGAGTGAAAGGAAAAGGAGAAAAAAGCCGGGGTGGAAAAGCCGGGGATTTGTACCTGACCATACGCATAGATAAAGATCCGGTATTTACAAGAAAAGGAAATGACCTGTATGTGGATCTTCCGGTCGACATTTATACGGCTCTGCTGGGCGGCAGCGTGAAGGTGCGCACGCTTGACGGCCTTATCAAAATGAATATTCCGGAAGGGGTTAAGAACAGCCAATTGCTGCGCCTGAAGGGGAAAGGAATGCCCGTGTACGGAAAACGTAATACATACGGCGATCTGTATGCACGTATTCAGGTAGTCTTGCCGCAAAAACTCACACCTGAACAAAAAAAACTACTCCTCAAAATGAAAGAAGCCGATAAACAACATGTATAATTTTAGAACATGAAAAAAAGAGATAAGTTTTCACTTTATTATTTTTTCGGGATGATCCTCTTTTTCATCGCATTGGATGCGCTTCTTTTCCCGGGAAATCCGGGAAACAAGAGCATCCCCTATAATGTATTTATTCAGCAGGTGGATTCCGGCAATGTCGAAGAAGTGGTTATTTTCCCGGACAAAATCGTAGGGATTTATAAATCGAAAGATCATAAAGCGCAAAATATGGGAATAACCAAGGCCCCGGAAGCTCCCTGGCGGTTGAGGATACAGTCGATCGAAGAACAGGTGAAACGACAGTTTATTGTTCATCGTTTGCCGGATGTAAGAGATGATATGCTGTTGGAACGCCTCATGAAAGCGGGTGTTAAAACGGAAGGTAATTTTAAGGGAAACGGATTACGTAATTTTCTACTGGACTGGATATTGCCTTTTCTGTTTTTGGTGATTTTGTGGGGAATCATGTTCAAGAAAATGGGGCCGGGAAATCCGATGTTGGAAATAGGTAAAAACAAAGCCAGGATTTTATCTGAAGTGCCAGATAATCCGGTACGGTTCACTGATGTGGCCGGTGTTGATGAAGCGGTGGAAGAAGTCAGGGAAGTAGTGGAATTTCTCCGGAGCCCTAAAAAATACACCCGTTTGGGAGGCAAGCTTCCCAAGGGAGTTTTGCTGGTAGGTCCTCCCGGTACCGGAAAAACTTTATTGGCAAAGGCTGTAGCCGGAGAGGCCGGTGTGCCGTTTTTCAGCATGAGTGGATCAGATTTTGTTGAAATGTTTGTAGGCGTGGGGGCTGCACGTGTAAGAGATCTGTTTGTACAAGCCAAAACCCATGCCCCCTGTATTATTTTCATTGACGAAATAGACGCCATCGGAAAAAGCCGGGCACAGAATGCTGCTTATGGCGGAGGATACGACGAAAGAGAAAATACGTTGAACCAGTTGTTGGTGGAGATGGATGGTTTTGATGCAAGTATCGGCGTGATTATCATGGGAGCCACCAACCGGCCGGATGTGCTGGACCCCGCTCTATTGCGACCGGGCCGTTTTGACAGACAGGTGCTCGTGGATAAACCCGATATGAAAGGCCGGGAAGCCATCTTTAAAGTACATACCCGTAAACTGAAACTCAGCGCAAAAGTTGATCTTAAAAGACTGGCTGCCCAGACCCCCGGCTTTGCCGGTGCCGAAATCGCCAATGTGTGCAACGAAGCTGCCATACTGGCAGTAAGAAACAACCGGGACGAGGTGACTATGTCGGATTTTGAAGCCGCTATTGAGCGGGTCATCGCAGGATTGGAAAAGAAAAATAAACTGATCAATGAAAGAGAACGCAAAATCGTGGCTTATCACGAGTCGGGCCATGCCATCGTGGGATATTTTACCCCCGGTGCCGACGAAATACAGAAAGTGTCTATAGTACCGCGGGGACTCGGAGCTTTGGGCTATACCCTGCAGATGCCACTGGAAGACCGTTATCTGATGTCAAAGAGCGAACTCCTGGGAAAGATCAAAGGATTACTGGGAGGACGTGCTGCAGAAGAGATTATGTTCGGGGAAATATCCACAGGTGCTTCCAATGACCTGGAAAAAGTAGCTCAACTGGCCAGAAACATGATAACCGTCTATGGGATGAGCGAAAAAATGCCCAATCTTTCGCTGGTATCCCATGCTTCACCCAATTTTCTGGGCAATGGTCCGGGGCTGGAAAGAAGATCAGAATACATTGAAAAGATGATTGATGAAGAAGTTACCGCTATCATTAATACATGCTATGAAGATGCCAAGAAAATTCTGAAAGAAAAACGGACCTTGCTGGAGAAAATGGCATCCACCCTCCTCGAACAGGAAGTGATTAGTTATCAGGAAATAGAATCCATCCTGGGGAAAAAACCCTCATCTTCATAGTCTCTGATCCTGTTTTATCCGTAGCAGTCCTTTTACGCAGGAGATACAGTGAGAAACAGTGTGTTATCTTTCCACATGCACCCAATAATACTGGCCTGTATGATCCTGCAGGACGGCACTTATATTTTTACGTGTTATCAGCAGAATCTGTGGAAAAAATCTTTTGTACTCCCAAACAAAAAGAATGCCTCCCAGGGTAGGTTCATTTACATCATGATAATCCAGTGTGACTTTCTCAGGGGGATGATCCGTGGAAAAGCCCCTGAACGTGTTTTGCATATACCTGTGTGTATCCAACAATTGGATGCCTGAAGAATCCATAGTGAATTCAAACTCCCCTCCGTAAACTACCGTTCCGTCCGGTTGCATGCCGGGAAATGCCCGGACCGTAAAGGTTTGATCATTGTTTTTATGTACATAAAGATTAAAATGGATAGGCAGGGTATCCGTCACCGGAGACATCGCCTGCTGTGCCGTATGCAAGGCTCTCATGTAAGGCAGTACAAATGAATCAGCCGGAAAACGGTGCAAAATATGAATCCTATAGGTTGTATCTACTGTCAGATGATAAGCAGGGGTGAATTTTTGATTTTCATACTTCCCGTAAAGCACATGCCAGGTACTGTCGCGATCCTGATAGCAAAAATAATCATCACCTGAAGCGTCCATTTGCTTTCCGGAAAGATAATCCGAGGTCAGCCAAAAAGCCAAGTCATAGTCATAAAGCCTCGAAGCAATTTTAAATGTCTTGTTAAAAAGCTCTACATCAAATGCTTCACGGTTGTTTTGCCCCGAAAAAGAAAAGAAAATGAAAATAAAAGGAAGCAGAATTATGCTAAGAAGAGCATATTGTTTTTTCATAGTGATTGGCTTATATTATATGAAAAGAAGCAGTAAGA
Source organism: Bacteroidales bacterium (assembly GCA_021157415.1). Taxonomy (GTDB): domain Bacteria; phylum Bacteroidota; class Bacteroidia; order Bacteroidales; family VadinHA17; genus DRPN01. Next base: position 8,217 of record JAGGWN010000112.1, read on the forward strand.
TACTGGCAAGTATATAAACGGAAAAACCAATGATGATATTTTTGCGAACCTCCCGGGCCCCGAGAATCAGAGCATAGATCATCTTAATAATATTATTGCTCATGGTAGCTATCAGGGTGGCATGGGCAACCAAATCAATGGTTATTTTCATTCCGGTATCCTGAAACAAGTTCAGGATATAGGGGTCAATATCAGTAACCCCAACTATAAAGGAGAGGACGTTAACGCCTGCATGACCGTACCGGTTGATCACAAAATGTGTCAACAGAGAGAAAAACGCAAAGAGCAGACCGAAGATCAGCGCTGTTTTGAATTCAAGCGGATTTCTTCCTTCCCTGACTTCATATTGTGTAACATCAGGATGGGGAGTAAGCTTAAGCTGTGTCATTACAACAATTCCCCCCAAAACAATCAGGACCAGGAAAGGGACAAGAAGTTTCAAGGCTACCTCCTGGTTAAAAAGAAAAGCAAGCAGCAAAATACGCAGGTACATCATGGCCGTGGCTGCTACAATCCCGGGAGGGATCTTTCCCTGGCTCGTTTCCTCATTGCTTTTCCGTGCCAGGATGACCGTGGTGGCTGTACTGCTGTATATCCCCCCGAGAAGCGCCGTAATAATAGTTCCTGAGGTAGGAAAAACAAATTTCTTCAACAGATAACTGAAGTATGAAATACCTGATACCGCTACTATGGAGAGCCAAATCTGATAGGCGGATATGGGGATGGTTCTGGATATGGGCTTATTGGATAGAAGCGGCAAAATGATACCGGCGATCAATACAAATTTTGAAAGGGTTAAAAATTCGTCATTGCTGAACCGGGAGGAAAACCTGAAAAGTTCTTCCTTAATATCAATCAGCACTACGACCGTGACACCAATCAAAAGCGCCATCCAGGGAGGTTGAAGATAGATCAGAGGTGTGAGGGAATAAGTAATCAGGGCGACAATGATAGAGGTGAGCCCAAACTGCTGACTGTTGCGTATCCTGAAAAAATAATAAACTCCCAGCAAGAGCGACAGGATGATCCCTCCAACAAGAAAAGGCACCATCGTTACCGGAGCGATGATGTATAAAATAAACCCAAGGATGCCGATCAGGGTAAAAGTACGGTCGGTGCCAAAAAGAAATTCCAGTTTTTCTTCATCATGATGAACCCGTTGTTCCAATCCAATAATCAGGGAAAAAACGGTGACAACCAGAAAATTTATCAGGTCTTTGGGTATATGTTGTACAACCTCCATCGTAAATCGGGTTTTGGCGGAATGATCAGGTTACAAAATAACAAAAATTTTGAACTGTTTTATCTTGATCTTCCGAAATGCTTGCGGTAAGACCTCTCTAACCTGGCTCTGGTTACAGGTTTACCATGTGCGGGATAAAACGTTTTACCACCGCTGTCCAACAGTTTTTCCCAGCTTTTGCCAAGCGTTTCCGTATCATTGACAAACCAGGGAAAACAATCTTCCTTTTCTATTCCGAATAACGTATCTCCCACAAAAACAATCTGTTCTCTCCAGATCAACGAGGAGGATCCCATGGTATGGCCGGGAGTATGTATGGCTTGTGCGGGGAAAGGCTCCGGATGGTACGGTTCGTCTTCCCATACAATATCAGGCTCTGTAGGGGTATATCTGTTTAGATTTTGAAAGAAATGGCGTCCCAGGAAAGCCACCACCTTGGTAGATACTCTCGAGCCTCTGGGTACGGGAGTAAAGCCTTGCCTCAGATAACCTGCCTCCTTGGCATGAACCATGATCTTTGCATGAGACATCTCCTTGATCAGGCTGATCCCCCCGGTATGGTCATAATGAGTGTGGGTGAGAAAAATATAATCAATTTTGTCAGGAACAATATCATGCCTATTCAGGAAAGCAAAAAAAGCAGGCTCTCTTTTCTTCACACCCGTATCAACCAGAATATAGTTTTCTTTAAAAGGAAGAAGGTAAATATTTGTCATACCGGACCTGAATGTTAAGAAGTCTGAATTTTTATTTTCCATAACTAAATATATCTTGTTGTTGCGATGATTTTAAGGCATTTTTTCATGGGGTGTTTATACAAGCGCTTTTTCATTTCTGGCATTGACAAACAGGATATCTCCGACCGCATCATAGCCGAGGAATAGTTTCTCTTTCTCATGCTTTAGCTGGGAGGCCACAAAACCACACATTACCAGTCCCGCATCGGAAGAATGCGTGTTTACAAGTTTTTTAAATGAAATATCTTCCGTTTTTGTCAAAATCTCAACATTTTTTTTGCTGATAGGTAAACGGCCAGTTTCTATCTTACTGATCAGTTCTGATTTGGTCTTTTCTATTTCAGCCTCCCCGCTGACAGCAAACAACCGGATGCTGCTTTTATGCCAGTCGGGATGTCCGGAGATAATGTAGCCCAACAGGATCATCAGATTGGTGTTTTCCTGATCATACGGGGAAAACCAGATGTGAATGCCGTTTTTATAACGGATGGGACCAGGTCCGCTACCCAGGACCAGTACATCATAATCTCCGGCTCTGACCAGTGAATAGTTGTCAGTGATCTGAAGCAGATTTTCAGGATTGGTTTTGTCATACTCAAAAAGGATCATGTTGTTTTCCATTCCGGAGACACCGGGGAGTTGAATGGTTTGAGCAATAGCAGACGTATAGGACGGGGATATCAGCGTATCAATATAAACATTGGAACGCTCGGTTTCTGATTTTTTGATCAGCAGTTTATGTTGGTTGGTGGCTTTTTCTTTTGTCTGAACGGAAAAATAATCTTCCAGCAAATGAATATAGGTGCCGAATCCGTACCGGTAAGATAACCAGGTAAGGAGGCGGAAAGCCTTATCCCGCTGAAAACTGTCTTTACTGATGCATACTACGGAGGGTCTCCAGCGCCCGAATTTGGAAGATTTACTGCGTTGCTGCAGAAAAACCTGAAGGTTCCGGTTCACCTGGTAAAAAGCAGCCTGGAAAATGGCTTCAAACCCACGCCGGTCTTTGTGATAATAAGTAACAAATAAATAGATCAGAGAGATCAAGATCAGGGCCGAGAAAGCATACAAGGTGTTGATTTTAAACATCAGCCCAAGGGCCATCAAAAAGCCGATAAGTGATATATACCACCGCGAACGGAAGGAAGGTCGGTAGGAGGGATCTGCCCCGAAATGATACAGAAAGGAGATCAGACACATAGACCCATAGGTTACCATGAAAAACATGGTGATCACCTGAGCGACAGAGTTGATACTTCCCAAGGCTACAAAAACCAATGCTAACAGCGATGTGACCAGCGTTGCCGCCACCGGTTCGTTGGTTTCTCCTTTCCCCTTGGATAAAAAACGATTGACCCCCCTGGAAGGAAAGGACTGATCGGTTGCCAGCGCCTGGAGTGTTCTGGGCGCTACCATGATGGATCCCAGGGCCGAGGAAATGGTTGATGCCGCCAGTCCCAGCGGAACGACAATGTTGCCGTACCTGGCAATTCTGGCCATGATAAGCTGATCGCCGACAAGATCATCGGGCGCCGCGGATATATTCATCTTCCAGGCAATGAAAAAGTATATGATCATCCCTGATACCGTGGCAGCGATTGTGCCTATGGGGATAGAACGAGACGGGTTTTTCAGATCGCCTGACAAACCTACACCGGCCGTCATCCCGGTAAAAGCCGGAAAAACAATGGCCAGAACAATAAAAAAACGGTCCATATTACGCATGGAAAAGGCCTCGTACTGATGTAGCTCCTGGTATTGCGTTTTGCCTAAAAAGAACAACAAAATAGCCGTGAACAATATGACAACAACCAGGTACAAGGCTTTTACCCCAATGTTTGCGCCACGTTTTATCATCAACCAGGCCAGAAGAATCATAGAAGGAATACTGATAACCTGTCGTGGAAGGATCAAATTATAATGTTCCCGTACATAGTCAAAAAGCGGAGAAAAGGCCTCCGTGAAAGCAATAATGTAAAAGGCTACGGAGATAGCCTGTGAAAAATAGAGTGCAATGCCGATCGTGGCACCTATATTCAATCCAAAAGAACGGGAAATAATAAAATATTCACCACCCCCCTCTACCTTTTCGTTGGTGGCAAGCTCGGAAATGGCCAGCGCCGTGGGGATACTAACCATATGCCCGATAAGGATGATCAAAGCCGTCCCAAGGAATCCCAACGTTCCGACAGCATACCCGAAACGCAGAAAAAGAATGGCCCCCAGAATAGTGGAAATGGCCGTAAAAAAAACAGGAGCGGTACCAAATGTTTTTTTCGTTGCAGTCATCAGCGTCTTTACAGGCTTATCTTTCAGGTTAACGATTCTCAGTCCGTACAAACCTACATAATTTTTTTATGCAATGGTACATGGACTAACTGAAAAAACAAAAGCAGGTTTTCTCCCATTTTTACAATTCGTTGTTTTCAGAGAGCATTAAATCTCACATAAAAAAAACTATAAATATAGATCTCGCGAGTTTGAAACGCTTCCGCCCACAATTTGCTTCAGTTTGGAATAATTCCCGGTCATGACCTTTCTCTTCTCCGGATTGAACAGCAAAGCGGTAGGATGTCTAAGAGGATAAACCAGATAGTCATTGGTTTGGATAAACTTACCGAATAAGAAACGATATTCTTTGCGGGGGGGACGGGGCATGCCGGCACGGATTAATAAAAACTTCAGTGCCTGGAAACCAAGCGGAACCACAACCCGGGGCGAAATAATCCGTATTTCTTCTTCCAGCCATGGGGTACAAGCTTCCCATTGTGTACGGGAAGGCCGGCGTGATTTGGGTAGCATACATTTGATCAGGTTGGTAAGATAAAAATCGTTTCTGCTTACGCCGGCAGCATCCAGCAGTTCATCAAAAAGTTTTCCGGAAGGACCGACAAACATCCTGCCGGTCCGGTTTTCTACCTCGCCGGGCGACTGGGCAATCATCATAATGCCGGAGCGGGAATTTCCTTCCGGTAATACCGCTTTGACCCGCAATTGGGCCAGATTGCACTTTGTACAGGAGGCAATGGCTTGATACAGAACTTTATGATCGGAAACCGGTCTCATAACTACAAAGATATACGGAAAAACCTAAAAAATATTAACGTTCCGCTCCAGACGGAAAAAAAACAAATGACTCTATTTTGCCCTGAAGGAATATATTTATCGTATTTTTGTTATTGTCAGGGAATAAACCCTGTCTTCGGATTGTCAAAAAAGTGTTGAAAAAAGATAAGATTAATAGTGTGAATCAACAGAACGAGGATCTGAAATTACTGAAGCAGGCGCGTGAAGGAGATCATACGGCTTTTGCCCGTATTGTCGAGAAATATGAACCTGTGGTGGCAAATACAGTGATTGGGATGTTGGGGAATACTGCAGAGGCTGATGATGTGGGACAGGAAGTGTTTATACGTTTTTACAGATCTTTGAATGATTTCAGGGGAGATTCGCGTCTGGGGACCTATCTGACACGCATTGCTATTAACCTCTCCCTGAATGAGCTGAAAAGAAAAAAACGAAGTGTTGCGCTTTTTACACAGGGTCAGCAGGATGCCGGGTATGATGATTTGTCAGATCAGGGAAGAGAACAGGAGATAAAAGATAATAATGAGATTGTGCATAGAGCCTTGAATATGCTCGAGCCAAAATTCAGATCGGTAGTGGTCTTGCGTATGATAGAAGGGTATAGTACCCGGGAAACCGCGGAAATAATTGAAATTCCTCTGGGGACAGTCCTCTCACGCCTGGCAAGGGCACAGAAACAATTAAAGAAAATATTGGAAACCGCAAATTTATAAATATGGATAACAACAATACATATGAATGGCTGTACACTTCCTTCGACAGGGAGCTTACTTCCGGACAAAAAGCTGAGTTGGAGAAAGCCCTCGCCGGCGATCCGGAACTCAGGAAGGAAAAACAGGATCTGCTGGAGATCCGAAACCTTCTGAAAAAAACATCTTTCCGGTTTCATGAAGGTTTCGCAGGCAGGGTAATGCATAGAATAAAAGAAGAAGGCGGACATGTTATTGAAATGGATGTATCGTCACAAATGATCAACCTGTTTCGTAAAATAGCTATGGCAGGCGTTGCCGCTATCGTGATTCTCCTGCTGTCCATCTATCTTACCTCCGGAACCCTGAATAAAAATTCAGTGCTCGGGGTGGATTCCTTTTCGGATGATAACCTGGTAAGTTACCTTTTATATGAAGATATTGGAGAATGAAAAATAACAATAATATACACATACCATGAAAAAATCCAAAATTAGAACCATACTTGTCCTGGCCGGAACGCTGATCATCGGTTTTGTTTTGGGTATGTTGACATCCGTACAGATACGACATGCTCAATTGAAAAAGTTCAGGTCCTTTGCTTCCCAGGAGGGTTTCGGCAGATGGACGCTTCACGTCGTAAACCCGACACCTGAACAGAAACAGCAACTGATGCCCGTAATTAAAAAATATGCTGAGAAGAATCTGGAACTGAGGTGGAAATACAAAAAAGATTTCCTGGATCTTATGAAAGATTACAAAAAAGAATTGTATCCGCTCCTCACTCCCGAGCAGATACAACGTCTCGAAACAATGACACATGCCCGGCCGGGATGGCATCATTCGAAAGGGAAAAGAGTCCCTCCTCCCGGGGGGAAGGAATCCCCTCCACCTCAGGGAGGCCCCGGAAACAAGCCTGCTGAAGGGCCTTTTCCATATTATTTTTAATCCGTCAGTGGACGGACGGACAATCCGACAGCATGCGAACAGGGAAGAGTAAATTCGTCGCTGCCGCAGCTTCACCAAAGCGGATTAAAAACTCCATGATGACGCCCTGTCGGCTTGCAGCGCTGAGATTCATGCGATGGAATTTCCGGGACCGTTTATATCTCTCCCTGAGGAAAGGTGCGGATTGTTCCGGAAAGTTTTGAGTAATATAGGAATCCGTAATCTCGAGCTTGCGGATTTTTTTTTGTCTGTGGAATAAAAGCTTACGGCTCGTTGTCAAATAGGTGTAAAAAGAAAATATGATTTTAACCAATTAAAACGTAAGAACAATGAAAACAAAATTTTTTAAAACAGGAACAGCTATAATGATTTTTCTTATAGCAGGCATGACATCATATAGCCAGCCACCCAAAGGGAATAAGATGGCTCAAAAGCCGGGTTATTACCAAATGCAGATGCAGAGTTTTCTTAAACTCACAGAAGATCAGCAATCCAAAATGAAAGAATTGCGTCTGAACAAAACCAGAGAAATGCTTCCTTTACAAAACAAGATGAAGGTATTGTTTGCAGAATACCGGGAACTGGTATCTGCAGAAAAACCGGATATGAAAGCTATCAATAACAATATTGATGCACGGACAAAACTGATGAACGAGATAATGAAAAAGAATGCAGCTTACAAGCTTAAATTCCGGAATATACTAACCGATGAACAATGGTTGCTGATAGTGAGCCATAAAGGGATGATGGGACCTCATAAAAGCAAAGGTATGCACAGAAGGTTCAGGCAACAGGGACCTTGTGGTCTGATGCAGGGTCGGGGACCCCGGAACATGAGAGGTTTTCAAAAGTAATTTTTTCGCAATGACCAATATACTGTCAAAGGGCCGGCATATGTCGGCCCTTTTTATGGTTTCTATTTTGAGCTGATTGATAATTTACTACCTTTGCATGTGAATAAAATAAGCTGAAAAAATTGACAAAGAGACTGATATACAGATTATTTACATTATTCTTAGTTTCTTTCATCACCGTTTTAACGGTAGCAGGCCAGGAGGTACCACAACCCATTCACAGATCTTCCGAAAAAGTTATCATCGGAGGAAAAGTGTATTACATCCATGTGGTCAAAAAAGGACAGACCCTTTACTCCATCAGTAAGGCATACAAGGTTCCCCAAAAGGTGATCTCCCAGGAAAACCCGATACTGGTTACAGGACTGCAGGAAGGTATGATCCTGAAAATACCTTATGCTCCCGAATCCGAAACCGAAACCGAAATTCAATCAGCATCCCGGAAACACGATGTGGGACACTATATTTATCACCGTTTCAGGGAAGGGGAAACATTATATTCATTGTCTAAAGAATACAATGTATCCGTTGAGGATATACTGAAAACAAATCCGGGAATCAAACCCGATGATATTCCTGTCGGCATGGAAATTAAAATTCCCGGCAACAGGGTTATTCCCGAATATATTGAGTTTACGTCCAGGCAGGAAAAATTCCGAACACACCGTGTCCTCAAGGGAGAGACTCTGTATAGCCTAGCAAAACAATATCAGGTCACGGTGGACAACCTTCTGAAAGCAAATGATAACCTGCAGGAATCCATTCATCCCGGACAGGAAATACGGATACCGGAAAATGAATTTGTTTCTTCGCAGGCTATGGAACACTCTCAGGATACCACCGTCTTGCCGGTATATTATGAAAAACCGATATCCTGTGATACGATGCCCTTGTTGGGTACGGAAAAAGAATGGAGAGTTGCTTTAATGCTTCCTATGTATCTTGATAAAAACAGTGAAAGAAGCTATATTGACTCAAGCCGTGTTGATCCATCCACAGGAAAAAGAATCAGGAAATTGATCCGTCGCGAACCGGACTGGATCTATCCTCCCACGTTAAATATTCTCTCTTTCTATGAGGGGGTGATGCTGGGGCTGGATACGTTGGGAAAAACAGGGATCCATGCTGAGGTTACAGTATTTGATACCGACAGGGATGCATCGGTGGTTGATTCGTTGCTGAGGTCCGGTGCCCTGGACAATATGGATATGATTATCGGGCCTGTGTATCCTTCCAACCTGTCTTTGGTGGCAGAGTGGGCTAGGAGCAGACATATTCCGGTTGTATCTCCATTGTCCAGAAAGGAGGAGTTCCTGCATTTTAATCCCTATACGTTTGAATGCAGGCCTTCAAAAAAAACAGAGTGGCTCCGGATCATCCGGTTTCTGACACAGAACCTGGATAAGAATATTGTAATCGTACACGCTGAAGATACGGTGGTACAAAAAAATTACGAATGGGTTAAGGGACAATTATTGGAAGAGATATCGCATTTTGCCCATCCTGAAATAATAGGAATCAAGGAAGTGACCATTCCTGGTGTTATTTCTCCGACGGATACTATGAACAATATCCTTCTTTCCCTGGATAAAGACCGGAAAAATCTCGTTTGGGTTTTTTCCGACCAGGAAGGTTTTGTAAGTGAGGTGTCCTCCAGACTCAATACCGTTTATAAAGATTATTCCTTGGATCTGGTGGGTTGCTCTGCCTGGAGATACTTCAAAAACATAGAATTGGATTATTTTTTCAGATTGAACCTGAGACTGTTCACTCCGCATTTTGTTGACTTTACGGCAGAAAAAGAAAAGATATTTATTAAAAAATACCGTTCTAAATATTTCACTGATCCTTCAGGGTTAAGCTTCGCATGGGATGGTTATGATATAATCACCTGGTTTCTGCCAGCACTGTACCGTTATGGAAGTTCTTTTCCCGACTGTGCTTCTATGTATCACTCTCCGGTAAGTATCAGGAAGTTTAGGTTCGGGAGAACAGGATGGTTCAGTGGATTTATGAATCAATCTTTTCAATTAATCCGGTATCATGATGATTATACCATTTCGGTTGAGCCTTTTCCGGAAGCTGACATCATCCGTTAGGTCATTCATTCAGAGTGTCTAAAATAAAAAAGGTCAACTATCTTGACCTTTTTCTAACTTGACCTTTTTCTAACTAAACTAACTATTTAACTAAAACTTAACTTTCAAAACTGTTTGTTTTCTATTACGGAAGGAACTGAAAAAAGTTATGATTTTTTCAGTTTTTTTAATCCGGAACTATCTTATCCTTATCAAACCCATATTCTGGTCAATACATCAAGACAACATTTCTTTAATCAGAGAAGAAAAATCATGGATGTCTTCTTCTGTAGTATCCCATGATGTCATCCAGCGC
>JAGGWN010000081.1 GCA_021157415.1 Bacteroidales bacterium
CGTAAAAACCTCTCTGTTACAGTTTTCATGATTGTTAAATTTTTTATAAAAATAAGAAAAGCACTGTTTTTTGTTTTTCCGCGTCTTATAAAAGAAGGATTTTGTGGAGTTCAGTTTGCCGGTCTGAAGCAGTTTCTATAATATACTCAGATCGTTACAAAACCATTTAAATGGGCAAACCACCCTTTTCTTCTCTTATCTTATCTCCCCTTTCATCACCCCATCATTTCTTTGCTTCATCGTTTCATCAACATTCCCCCTTCTTTCTTTCCCTTCTCACTTCTCACTTCTCCTCTCTCAATTCTCAATTCTCAATTCTCCCCTCTCCCTTCTCATCACTCATCACTCATCACTCCTCTCTCATCTCTCATCACTCATCACTCCTCTCTCATCTCTCATCACTCCTCTCTCAATTCTCAATTCTCAATTCTCAATTCTCATCTCTCATCTCTCATCACTCACTTCTATTCCCGTTATCCTGTCAAACTCAGGATCGCCTTTCAGAAACGTAAAATCCTGATTTTTTGCGAGCACATCTTTTTTATCAAACCCCAGATCTACTGCTTTCCGTAACCATTTCAGGGTCTTTTCTCTGTCCCCTTTCCGGGCCGCCAGGACAGCTGAAAAATAATATACGTAGGCATTGTCCGGATCCACCAGCTTGTAGATGGATACATATTTCTTCGCTTCCGCATCCTTGTGTTGGTGCAGAGCTGCATCTGCCTGCATATAGGAGGCCAGACTGAGAAAATGCAAAAGCCGTTGTTTGGAAGACTTGCTGTCTCCGGTGCTTTGGCGGATCTCCCGGTTCAGTTTACGGACGGCATCTTCCCACCACGGAAGGCTCCGGGAAGCAAAAGCCCGGATGTAGAATTGTTGTTGTTGGCTCTCTTCGCTGAGCAGGACCGCGAAGCTTTTTTTCTGTTGTTGATAAAAGGGATTGGCATACAGGGCCTTTAGCTTTTTTTCGTATTTTTCCGTGGGAGCCAATCCCTGCAGGAAAGTAATTATTTTGGAAAGCAGTGCTGACTGATGCAGGACTGACGTTGCCGGCAGACGATGTATGGCGTTAAGCGTGTTGTTTTCAAAAAGCCGTATCAGGGAGTCGTTTTTGGGGATAAGCCTGTCTCTCATAGCATTGAAATCGAGCCAGAAAAAAGAATTTTTGAATACCAGCGAGTCGGGCCATTCGTGTTTCCCGGCAAAACGGATCAGATAATGCCGGCAGGGCTGGGATTGCAGGTATAGATCCATTTGGATCAGTTCGGGTAAATTAAAGTCTTCAGAACCGGCGAATGACAGAAAATCAAAGTGGACAGGCGGAAGCTGTCTGGTGGAAGGAAGACCTCCGCCACAGGCAATGACTCCACGAACAGAAGGATCCGTAAGGGCCAGTGAAGAGGCTACACGTGCTCCTCCCGAAAAACCCGCTAAGGTGATTCTTTTTTCATCCAGGGAGAAACGTTTGTAGGTATCATCAAAAAAAGAACGAATATATCGGTTCATCTCTTCGGAAGACATCCTGTTTTTCAGGTTGTTGGAACCGAAAAGAATATATCCGAACTGTTCAGCCCAGACAGCATATTTGTCAACAGGAAGACTGCCGGCAGCCTGTGGGTCAAAAAAATAGATTACCGGCCATTTCAGACTATCCTGATAATCTTTGGGCAGATATACAGCATAAGACTGAGTTGAATCTCCTGCAACATACACCTTTTGCACTACACCCGGCATAAAATGTTTTTTATTACCCGGCGCCCAAATAAAGGAAAGGTCTTTTTCCTTTTTGGATGTATTACCTGAATTACAGGCAGAAAAAAACAAGACAGCAAAAAGAATCAGAAAAGTGAGAATCCGTTTCATAAATTTTGTAAATCAGGTTTTAGGCATGTAAAATAAAACAAATTTATTCTAAAAGGTTGAGGGAAGATTCTTTTTTGTACGTGAAACTTATAATTCAAACCCGCTAAAGCGGGAAAGGGAATTGACATATGTAAATTGAACGAAACCGATAGCAAAGGGTTTGAAGTTAAAAGAATGAAATACTGTGCTGCTTGCAACGATTAGAAAAGAAATCCTAAAATGATACTTGGCAGCTTGCCGGGAGGGGATTCGCTATGCCGTAACATGCAGTTAATGAATCAAATGCATGAATTATGTCCGCCATTTGGAGCGTTGTAAAAAGGGGTGTGGCCAGCCCTTTCTTTCCGGAAGCACATAAGAAAAAATGTAATCTCTTGATAATTTATACCAATTCCGCAGTAAAAAACCCAAAATGGTTTCAATGACGGAACGACATAGGAATTAATCTGCTGGGGCTTTTGACCAAAACAATGAACTCCTAAGTCGGCATCGCTTTTATGTAGCTTCAGCGGAGCCAGGGATTTACCCAATACGGCTTACGGTCTGTGTGTAATAGAAGATTTTTTCGCAATCTCTATTGCGTAAACTGATATTATCTTGAACATAATGGGATCTTCTATAAAATAGGGGTTTGGATCAGATTCCTTCGTTAGCCTACCGTGAGTGCTGCACTTTTTCATATCATGTTCTACAACATACTCTTGCCACGGTAAGATTTCCCCTAAAAACCGCACTTATATTATGTGGTGGTTCACGACATACTGAAAAACCTGCCGCAAAAAGCATCGTATTTTGAAGAAACAGGCTCTGTTCATAGCAGTCATTGGCATATTAGCTGTTCTCCCCGGTTATCCGCAAGACGCCAATGAAAATTTTGTACGTGTAGAAGTACCCAGGATCCCGCTCACCGATATGGTCCGTGTCGGTGATGCCACGGTGGGAGAGGTACTACGCAGTGAGACCCTTTACGACGGCTTGGGCAGGGAGGTGCAGACCGTGCTGCCGGATGTTGCTCCCGACAAAAAAGACCTGATACAAGTCACGGCCTACGACCTGGCCGGAAGGAAGGTAAAACACTACCTGCCCTATGCGCATGAGGGTGGGGGAAAGAGTCATTTCAGCAGCGATCCCTTCGGGGAAATACGTTCCTTTTATCTCAATCCGCCAGCGGGAGTGCCGGCGACGGAATACCCTTTTGCCCGGACAATTTTTGATAACTCCCCCATGAATGAGGTGGTTGGACAAGGCGCTTTTGGTCGGTTATGGCAGCCGGAAACGGGTCATATGAAAAAGTATCGCAGCGGACCCAACACGACCGCTGTTGCACGCTGGATAGTGGACGGGCAAGGGAAATGCTATCTGTCCGGCACCTATCCCCCGGGTGTTTTAATGGTCAATGAGCAGTGGGACGAAGATGGTAACCTGTTGCGTGCCTATACCGACAAGAGAGGCCGTACGCTCCTGATGGAAAGAATGCTCGATACCCTGGCGGTGCAGACTTTTTATGTATATGACGATCGTGACCTGCTGCGAGTGGTGATCCCGCCTATGGCAGCAGCCCGGGGGATGGTGGAGAATAAGTATGTTTTCCGGTATACCTATGACGATCACAAGCGTATGATCATAAAAAAGGTCCCGGGAGCGGGAAAAACGGAGCTGGTGTATGATCACCCCGGAAGGGTGGTGCTGAGCCGCGACGGCAACCTGCGTCAAGATACCCTGTGGCGTTATATTAAATACGATGCTTTTGGCAGGGAAACAGAACGGGGTGTTTACAGAAGTAAACAAAGCCGCCAGGAGCTTCAGACTGTTCTGGATGCTCAGGAGATGAACTATGAAACACGAACAGGCGATCAATATACGTCGGCCTGTTTTCCCAAAGACCACCTGCGGGCAGAACATATCTTTTATTATGATGATTATACCTTTTTAAAGGATACTTCCCTGCTGTATCAGCCTGACGATTTTGCCCGGGAAGATACGGGAGATTATCCTCATTCTTTTGAACACTGGGAGAAGACAGAAAAGGTGAAAGGCCTCCGGACCGGAAGCCGTGTACTGATACCGGAGACAGGAGCATGGCTTGAAAGCGTCGTCTGGTACGATGACTTTGGCAGGGTGATACAGACGACTGCCCGCAACTGCCTGGGAGGTACCGACCGGATCAGTAACCTGTATGACTTCGGGAGCAATCTCCTGAAAACAAAAATGACCCATACCGATAAGACCGGGGAACAGCACGTTATCGTAAAGAGGTTTACGTATGATCATGCCAACCGGCTGATACAAACCTTTTACCAATTCGATACCCTGCCGGAGGTGTGCATGAGGGAAAATGAGTACGACGAAATGGGCCGGCTGATCCGGAAAAAACTTCACCGCAAAGGACCAGAGGGAAGGTATGCCCAGAGTGTGGACTACCGGTATAATATCCGGGGCTGGATGACAGGCATCAACAACCCCGACAGTCTGGGTGATGACCTCTTTGCCGAGACGTTGGGTTATGATGATCCGGGAGATTATGAGGCAGATTCTCTATTCAATGGCAACATCTCGGTGATGCGATGGCGTACACCTCATCTTTCCGGTACAGCCGGGTATGGGTTCCGCTATGACGGACTGGGACGTCTGATCAAAGCCACCTGGAAAAAGACAGGAGGCTCTGGCAGCAAAAAAGAAGACTACAGTGTGCCGCAGATAAGATACGATGTGAACGGTAACATAGACACCCTGGTGCGGAGAGGGGCGACAGACACCTCCTCCTACGGCACCATAGACGCCCTGAGGTATTCCTATGACGGCAACCGCCTGATCGCCGTGGATGATAACGGGGAAGAGAGTGAGGCGGGGACAGATTTCTCGGACAGGGGATCAAAATATGATCCGCAGAGCGGAGATAACGACACCCTCCCGGAATACCGGTATGATGCCAACGGCAATATGACGGAAGATGCCAATAAGGGGATCGTCAGGATCCGTTATGATCACAACAACCTGCCGGTGGAGATCGACTTTGAAAATAACCGGTCTATTCACTATCTTTATGATGCCAATGGAACCAAATTACGAAAAGAAGTGTACGGAGAAGGAGGACATCTGGTGAGTGTGACGGACTATGACGGTGGAATTGTGTACCGTGACGGACGGCTGGCATATCTCCTCACCGGAGAAGGGCGGCTGGTGTTGCGGGAGGATAAGGATCCTGTTTACGAATATTTCCTAACGGATCATCTGGGAAACACACGGGTCACTTTCCGGGTGGAGGGTGAAAGTGTCACCACAGTGCAGGAAAACCACTACTATCCCTTCGGCCTCTCCATAGCGGGATTGGATTATGCAGGATTGCCGGAAGAAGACGAAACTCACAATCCTTATCTGTATAATGGGAAAGAGTATCAGGAAGAATTGGGACTGGAATGGTATGACTACGGCGCAAGGGACTATGACCCGCAGCTGGGGAGGTGGTGGAGCGTGGATCCGCTGGGGGAAGAAAGAATTCAACTAAGTCCGTTTAATTTCTTGCAAAACAATCCCATTAACAGAATTGATCTGGACGGGAGACTTGATGATGGTTATATGGACATGGATGGAAACTATAAATGGTTTGATGCTGAAACAGATAATGTCATAGGAATTGAAGGAAAAATTTGGGTTAAAGTTGCAAATAACAGAGATCAATTTACAAGAATCCAGGCCGCTGATTTAGGGGGGATCCTTGACTTTGCAGATAAAACTGATATTCAGGAAATAAAGGAAGCAGGGAGCTTATCCAAAACAGAGCTATGGCTTGATAGTCCCGCAAAAAGTATTGGTGAAGGGATACTCAAATTAGCTGGAAATATAGGATATTCAATACTTAATTCCCCAAAAGTTTTGTTTACAGGTACTACCCTCGCTGGTACATCTGCAACGCCAAATGAAAAGATGGAAGCTTTTATTGACTTTGCCCCTGCTCTTTTGTCATTCGGAATGACACAAACCGGCCAGATCATTAAAACAGGTACCGGTATGAAGGGATATAATAAATTTCTTAAGAAAGGGACAACAAAAGCCATGCGCAAAGGAAGAGGTTGGCAAGAAAGGGTTGGAAAAATGTGTCAGCAGAACAAATATAATCAATCTGCAAAAGAAGGGTTGGACTTAGGATCCTTTTTTATAGGTGTTTTTAGTAAATCTAATTCTGAATACAAAAAGTAATTTGATTATGTATTCTGCAGCTATGTACCTTGGTGGAATTGTCAGGTGGCTACTGAAAGGTTGTAAGTCTAATCTAAAAGATGAAATTCTTGGTCATTTTGATGCAACATGGGGTAGAAGTTACGACTTTGAAAACTTTATCATAGGAGTGGTTACCGTTTCGGTAATTCTTGCCCTGATCCTTTGGATTTTTCTTTAATCCGCCGTCGCGTTCCGCTATGGTGGACAAAGGTGAGTGGTGAGTCAAAAAGCTTTAAAAAAAAAGTTGAAGGGTTGAAGGGTTGAAAAGTTGAAAAGTTGAAAAGTTGAAAAGTTGAAAAGTTGATCCCGAAAAGCCGCATATAGCTGAAATATCCAGAATGCTCAATTCATTACATAAAAACTAAATCTGAATCCTCACCTTAACAAAAACCCTTCAACTACTCAACTCTTCAACTCTTCAACTACCACAACTGAGTTTCCCTAAATATGGTTGACCGTTTTTGATTCAATATTCTTATTCATGGACAAATCAGATTATTTGCCGTCCGACTCCGGAAGAGTCAAATGATTTTAACCCGGAGAACGAGCGTACAACGACTCCGTTAGGAGTAGCAGGAATGCATATAAATGATTGCACGGGGCTTACGCCCGGACGAAGACCGGTCCTGCCCGGCTGACCCCGATCAGACGGCCTGCTGCGAGATAGTTCTTTTTATACGGAGTAGTTCAGAATTAAAATGATTTGATTATTTAGCAGGCATTGTGTAAATTTGCACTCCGGCTTTTCAGGGCCCATAGCTCAGTTGGTTA
>JAGGWN010000015.1 GCA_021157415.1 Bacteroidales bacterium
ATGATCAGGGTTTTGATCTGCTGAAGGATAGCCATACCATAAGCCGTCAGCCCAATCTTAAAAAATGACCAAACGAATCGTGCTGTAGAAATTTCCGGTTGTCTCCGCTCTTGTTTTTCCATTATGTTGTTTTGTATTACAGCCTTTTTCTATTGGCAAATAAGGTATTATTTTTTTATCCTCCAAAAGCATCCACAAAAATGTTTTGTTCCGGGACTTCTTTTTCCTTCAGCACGTTCAACACGGCCCGTACGGTTTTGGTAGGTCCGGCCACATAAGCATCCCAGTGTGTCAGCACGGTTGGTTCCTTTGCCAAAACATCATACACTGTACCCTGGCTGAATAAGATTCCTTTGGGAGGTTTGAATCCGTCGGAAATGGTTCGGGCGGTAAGGACGATCTTCATATTTGGATTTTTCTCTTTCCATTCCTGTAATTTTTCAAGACGGAAGAAGTCGGAAGTATCAGTTATCCCCCAATACAACATCATCGTCCGGGATGGGTTGAATTCAATTTGCTGTTCGATCATTGCTTTGATTGGAGCAAAGCCGGTGCCTCTTCCCACGAACAGCAAGGGTTTGTCCGGAGGGGATTTTAGCCAGAAATTACCCATAGGACCGATGCCGATCAGTTCATCGCCTTCTTTCATCTCCTCGAAAGCCCAGGTAGTAAAGCGGCCCCCTTCCACTCTGCGGAGGTCCACTTCAAAACTTCCGTCCGGGCGGGGTGCACTGCCTATGGAATAAGCCCTGACGGTCCACTGGATATCTTCTCTCGGGATCCCGTGCCACGGTTTGGTGAATCTTGGATCTGGCATAATGTTGTCCTCCTATTATAGTTGTGTTATATTTATAAACAATTAATTAAAAGTTAATGCCGGCTATTATGATAACTCAGACTATTTGTCATAATTAAGATTATCAGTTTTTGTTTTCTGTATTTTCTTCTCTTTCAGTTTTTCATAAAGTTCCCGCACCATCACTATTACCTTTTCGGCGATTTCATTCAGCGTTTTTTCATCGTAATCCAGGCCCGGTGTTTTTTCAATACCGAAAGTGTCATCTACTGATACATGTATGGCTGCTTTGTAGCCTCCCAGTTTAATCGTTTCCAGGACACAGTGCTCGTTACACCCGTCAATAACTACGATGGCATCGGCTTCTGTAAACTTATCCATAGGTTTTAGTTTCGGGAAAATAGCGGGCAGACAGTTTATATTTGCATAAGGCAGAGCCTTGTCCAGTTTTTTGGCTATCTCCAGAGACATCTGGCCGGTGTTGGAACGTCCTGCACAATTGGCGATGGATATTTTGATCGGTTTTTCTTCTGATTTCATAGGTTTGAAATTTTAATCTGCTTGTACGTTTTGTTATGCTTAAAAAGGGTCAGGCATACCTTATCCAAAGCTAGCCTGACTCCAGTCAATACATTACTTTTATTATGGAATAGTTTTTTTCATGATGAAGTTACCGGTTTGAATTTCAACATATGTTTGTAATACAGTGAAGCGATAGGCATCTGGAACACAGAACAGCCGACGATTCCCAGAATGGCTTGCGGGCCGAAAGCTGTAATTGCCAGAGCCATGGCTATGGAAAGGTTTTTCGTACCTGTAGCATATACAATCGGGACGGCTTTTTCATACTTGATCTTTAAGGGTTTCAGAGTGAGCCATCCCGTAAAAGTAAAGGTAATGGAATAGTACAATAATGCAACAATAGCAGGTAACACGATGATCATGGGATGTTTTAAAATAGCCGGGGCTTTCAGTGAAAGAGCGATGAAAACAATCATCAAGGCAGCCAGTCCGGAAATAATGGAAAAGGCCGGTTTCATACTCATGAATCCCCGTTCTCCCTTATATTTTACAATCAGGATACGGGTCAGGTATCCCAGGATAATGGGAGCGATGATCAGAATCAGGATCTTTTCCATCAGAAAAGTAAACTTTATTGTGACCATAGTCCCTCCCAGTAACTTCATCCCAAAGGGTATCCAAATGATGCTGAGAAGCAAAGCAAACATTTCGACCATGAGAGCCAGTGATACGTCTGCATCCATGATGCCCGCCCAGAAAGCGGTCAGCCCACCGGGAGGTACCAGACTGGCAAGGATGATCCCGACAAATATAATGGATTCATTGCGCAGGAAAAGATAACCCAGCGGCCACATAAATAACGGTGCAAAAATCAGGCTCATTCCCAGAGCAATAAGCAATTCCTTCGGTCGTTTGAAGACATCCAGGATAGCTTCAATCCGTAAAGGGATACACATCATGTAGATCATTGTAAAAGACAATGGGAATACCAAGGATTTAAGTGATTGGGATGCATGAGGTTTCCATAGCCCGAATCCGAATCCTAAAAATAGCATCAGTATGATCCATACTGGTAAAGATTGTTTGAATTTCTTATCAAATGAAGCTAATGTCATTTTATGCTCCTCCTTTGTTATTTTAATCATTCATTACTTTACTACCAAAACGGAAACGGGCGATAATTCGACTACATGCCTGACCGTACTTCCCATGAAAAATCCATGTAACGGGCTTGTGCCGGTATACCCTAAAACAATCAGGGACGCATTCATTTGTTCGGCAGCTTTACAGATTTGTCTGGATG
>JAGGWN010000082.1 GCA_021157415.1 Bacteroidales bacterium
AAATTTAATCCTGCCCCTCCGTCTGGTTTCAATAAGCAAAAGGAGTTGCTTAAAAAATGGAATAACATTAACGTTCCGGGCGAATGGGTAATGCAAGGTTTTCACGTGAAGCCGGGCCGGCCGGCGGCATATGCCCGGACGTTTGTGTTGCCATCCGACTGGAAAGGGAAAACGGTAATGTTGCGGTGCGATGCCATTTTTAGTCGGGCAGAGATATGGATCAACGGACAAAAAGCAGGATCACACCTGGGAGGGATGACAGCTTTTGAGTTGAATGTAACTCCTTTTGTAAAAGTCGGTCGCCGGAATACGATCATGATCGGTGTAACCGCTGAGACAATGGCCGATACTTTAATGTCGGGAAGTCAGTATGCTGCTCATTCCTTAGGCGGGATTTTGCGGAAGATTTATATGTATGTCTTACCGGAAGTATATTTGGGAGGACTGGATATCAGAACAGAACTGAGTGCTTATTTTACTGAGGCAGATCTTGTTGTAAAAGGCAATTATCATCGGTCTTCTGACAGGGTAAAGAGGGCTGATGTTATTTTCCGGTTATTTGCTCCGGAAGGGAAAGAAGTATCGCTCTCTGGTAATAAAAGAAAGATAACATTTCAAGCGGGGGAAAAAGAGATACAACAAACCTTTACATTTCCAGTTTCTCCGGTAAAGACATGGGATCCGGAACATCCGCGTCGTTACCGGCTTGTGATAGAGGTAGCTACAGACAAAGGGGAAGAAACGATTGTAAAAAAGGTAGGTTTCAGGAAGATAGAGGTAATAGGTAACCGACTATTTATTAATGGAGTGCCTGTAAAGATGCGAGGGGTGAACCGCCACGAGACTCATCCGTTGCTGGGCCGCAGCCTGAATGATACCCTGTGGCACATGGATGCAGAGATATTCAAAGAGGGTAATGTAAATTATATCCGCACGTCCCACTATCCTCCGACTGAGGAATTTATCCAATGGTGTGATAGTCTGGGTTTTATTGTCGAACTGGAAAATCCTTTCTGCTGGATCGGTCACGGAGCGAATGCAGCCTGGAAGAAAAACAATCCCCAGGCGCCATTGCTTTATCCCTATCTTAAACAGATAGCAGAAGAAGATATTGGTTTTTATCGCAATCACCCCTCCGTGATTATCTGGTCGATGGCCAATGAATCGGCCTGGGGTTCCAACTGGAAACACCTGTTAAAGTTTTATCAGAAAACAGACCCGACACGGCCGGTTACTTTTCATGATCAGGCTTACGGAAACTATAACAATTACGGAAGCCACCATGTACCTATCGCCGTATATCATTATCCCGGCCCGGATGGTAATCTGGTAGCGGATACTTTTCCACGGCCGCTTTTGTTCGGAGAATATTGTCACATTAATTGTTATAACCGCCGCGAGATCGCTGCTGATCCCGGCGTACGGGATGCCTGGGGCAGAGGTTTCCTTCCAATGTGGGATAAAATATATAAGAGTACGGGCGGACTGGGAGGCGCTATCTGGGCAGGTATCGACGATATTTTTTATTTGCCGGGAGGCAAAGCCGTAGGTTATGGCCCATGGGGCGTGATAGATGGCTGGAGGCGCAAAAAACCGGAATATTATCATATGAAAAAAACCTACTCTCCGGTACGGATCATCAACAAACAGATGAAAGTGCCGGAGAAAGGAGAGCCCGTGAAACTGGAAATAGAAAACCGGTTTGATTTTACCAATCTGGATGAGTGCCGGATCCTATGGGAAATAGACGGACATCAGGGAGAAGCCGGGGTGAATGTAGAACCCGGGAGAGCAGGGATCCTGCGTATTGATCCGGGATTGGATGGGCTATCAGGAAAGGAGATGCAGATTAGTGTATATTCTCCCCAACATATACTGGTAGACAGGACCATTATTTCTATTGGGAAAAGAAAAAAGATTCCGGAACCTTCCGGGAGACTGAAATCCGGAAAGATCAGTCTGGACAGTACGGCCCGGACATACCTGGTCAGAGGGGATCATTTTCTATGGATAATAGACCGACACACCGGCCGGATCCTGGCGGCTGAAATAAACGGAGATACGGTTATGACAGGTGGCCCAGACCTGATGATGCTGCCGCTGAAGACGGGACCTTGTGTCACCGACTTCAAATTGGATATTTCCCCACTAAACAATCTTTGTAAAGATCGTGAATTATCGGGTATCACAACGGCAGAAAAAAAGGACACGGTACATATGATTTTGGAGGTTTCCTGGTACGAGGCTAAAGGGACCCTTGTGTATGATTTTACCGGGGATGGCAGTATGCATGTCCGATATTCTCTGATATCAAATGTAAATATAAATCCCCGTCAGTGGGGAATGGTGTTTTCTGTGGATCGCAGGACAGAAAACCTGGAGTGGTACCGGAAAGGATTATGGACCGTTTATCCGGAGGATCATATCGGGCGGGTCCATGGAGAAGCAGGGCCTTATATTACGGGTAGCTATCACAAACCTGCTTTTGGTAAGCCCCCGGAAGGACCCTGGTACCATGACGCCAATGAGCTGGGATCGAATGATTTCAGATCATCCAAAGACAATATTTATTGGCTTAGCCTGACAGATAAATCAGGCACAGGGTTATTGGTGGAAGGAGAAGGTAAAACTACCGTGAGGTCCTGGGTGGACGGTGATAAGATTTCTTTTCTGGTGGCAGGATTTTCCACCGGCGGTGGCGATCTCTTTTTTTCCTCTCATTACCGGGATGAAAGAAAACCATTGAAAATGAACGATAAATTTTCAGGAGAAGTGGATATCTTTTTATTGAAAAAGGCAGAATGATCACAAACACAATTATTTTTAAGAATAAAACATTATTGTATTATGAAAATTAATCTTCAACCCGTTATTCCTGCATTGGATTATGCAGAAGATGGTGCTCCTGTTATGGCTGCTGAAGCCTGGATGCATGGACCTACAAAACCACGTCATGCAAAGAGAAAAAATGAAATTCCGGAGAATGATCTTTCTTTGGAAAACATCTCCAGGGAATTTCCTTATGTAAAGGTAAAAGATCCTATTTATGTGAAAAATGCCCATGATCTGAAAAAGCATGATCTGAGGGATGTTGATGCTTTTCTCATCGATCCGGGAGATCCGAATGCCTTACCGATGAGCAGTGTGATGTATGAGCTGTTTTCGACACGAAAGCCGGTGCTCCCCCCCTGGGATAATTGGGGATTTGCCTGGAGAGGGAAATTGACAACAGGCTGGGCAAAAAA
Source organism: Bacteroidales bacterium (assembly GCA_021157415.1). GTDB lineage: Bacteria > Bacteroidota > Bacteroidia > Bacteroidales > VadinHA17 > DRPN01. The sequence continues at coordinate 3,246 of JAGGWN010000082.1, forward strand.
TCTTGGATATTATTCTTTTGTCCCAATGGGTTATGAAGATATAAAGAATGTTCTTCAAGCGGTTAAAGGTATTAAATTTATCCGATCTCTGAACATTTTGTATATAGGTGACATCCCTTCACACAGCGTAAATGCAGACACGAACCCGATTCGTCTTTACGAGAAATTTGGTTGTACTCTTACCCGTATTCCTTTTCAGGAATATGCCGATGAAGTAAAAAATGCAGATAAAGAAAGTGTTAAAGCAATAGCTGAAAAATGGCAGTCAA
>JAGGWN010000068.1 GCA_021157415.1 Bacteroidales bacterium
GCAAAAGCAAACTGCCCGTTCAATTTCTCCAGACACTTTGATCCGTATTCAATGTAAAGGCGGAGCAATACTTCTGTATCACTCGTCGTACGAAAACGATGTCCTTTTTTTGTGAGTTCATCCCGGAGTTCTATGTAATTGAATATCTCTCCGTTAAATACGATCCAGAAAGTGCCGCTTTCATCCGACATCGGCTGGCTGCCTGTCTGCAGGTCCAGGATGCTGAGGCGTACATGGCCTAAAGCGATGTTACGGTTCAGATATATGCCGCTTTCATCGGGTCCCCGGTGTGCGATACGGACCAACATTCGCCCGAGTATATCCCTGTCGTTTTTTTGTGAATGGTTGAAGTGGAATATACCGGCTATTCCGCACATTTGCAGGGATTGTTTAGGTGGGCAGGATCAGTTTTGACGCTGTAATACAAAATTGGTAATGGCATTTACTGATTCAAAGTTCTCTTCTACCAGGTCCGCGTCCGTAATCTGAATATTGAATTCCTGTTCCAGAAACGTGAATAAACTGATCAACCCCATAGAATCCAGAATTCCTTCCTTGAAGATAAGAAGGTCATCGTCCAGGTCGTCGACATTATTGAAGGAAGCGGAATGTATGTATTCTTTTATTTTCTTCGCGATACCATTGCTGTTTTCCTGTCCCATCGGATAAATATATTTAATTGGTTGCCTAGTATATGTAGATAAGCCTGTAAAGGTTACAATATTAATAGGAAAAAACCGTAGTTTTATCAAAAATTTTATTTAAAGATCCCTGTAAGGGTTGTTTTTTCCCCTCCGGTTTCAATGACATCCACAATTCTTTGGCAAAATAAAGGATATACTTTCTCCGAGAAAGAAGGATTGGGGTGGGAGTCTGTCTTGCCGGAAGCATATTCATCTTTCATGTATAGCCCGCCATCCGTTTCAAGTTGATAAAAATCCCAAAGATAAATGTTGTCACCGGGCTCATCCCATTCATTTCTTACCCAGTCAAAGAAATTTTTTGCACGTTCTGCTTTATCTTTTGTGATAGCATTTTTTATGAGAGCGGCGCCTGTCCAGACAATGAATCTTGTCTCCGGGAATTCATGCATTTTTTTCTTTAGAGCTAAATACTGCAATTTATAATTCCCCAAGGTCTTTTTTTCCGAATCAATATCAGGAATACTGTCATCCGGTAAAATATTACTGACAGGAAAACAGTGTTTCCAAATGATCACATCATACTTTTTTATAAGGATTTCCAAGGAGGGCTCCTCCATGTAAGGTTGATCACCGGCATGGGCTACCCAGATATTGTAATAATCATAAGGATAATTGTGCCAGCCGTAAGGTTCTGCTTTTGGGAAAAACTGATCTGTTATCTGATAGTTCTTGCCTTGTTCCCGGTTATAATCCCGGAACCACTCTGAAACGCGGGATTTAACAGGTATAATGGCACGAAGTTTTTTTATTGTTTTATTTTTTGGGAGGATACGGCCTCCCATCCAGATATTGTTGCCGGTTGAATGATGCAGAAAAATGATCTTTACCGGTTCCATTTTGCTGCGATTGTTTTTATTGTTGCTTCCGGTACAGGAAGCGATCGTCAGAACAAGGGTGATCAATAATGTATAAGTGAGGAATCGCATATCAAAAATATTTATAATTTCCTCAAAGATAGTAAATAAGAATTTTCTGTGTAATAATAAATTTGTATATTTGATTAAATAATTGATATTTTCTTATCAAATTAATCATTGCTAATAATGAAGAACTTATTGATCTTTTGTACTATCCTTATCATTTCTTTAAACGGTTTCTCACAGGAGAGGTTCCGGTCCGGGATCTTTCTTCATCATTCTACAGGCGGAAATATCTGGGGGCCGAACGGGAGTAATACCAGTGTACCTGCTGAGATCACCCAATATAATACGGATCATAGTTATTCAGGGGAAGAAGAATGCAGTATGAATGAGGAGTGGTTTCCTTCGAACCATGGGAATGAATGGGCGGACTGGCATCATCTTTTTGATGGGGATTATCCGGATGATGATATCTGGCCTTTCATGTCCTCCAATAAGATTGTTGTAATAAAGTCATGTTTCCCCTCCTCAGCCATGTCTGGTGGACGGGGAAGTGCATCGGATACCGTAAGTTTTACGACCAAGAGTGTCTATAATTACAAGTGGCACTGGCGGCATATTCTCAGGATTATGGAAGCCCATCCGGAGAATTTTTTTGTGATCTGGACCAATGCGCCTTTGGTTGCTGCTTCGACGAATGATGATCAGGCATATTGGGCTCATGTGTTTTGTACGTGGGCAAAAGATACTTTAGCCAATGGCATGGATTCGGAATACGGGGAATTTCCCAGAAATGTATATGTATTTGATTATTTCCACAAACTTGTTGGTGCTGATTACAAGGAAAAACCGGAGTATGCCGCAAGCAGTACAGATAGTCATCCGAATTCGGCAGCGACGGATTTGATTGCGCCCCAGTTTGTTAAGGAAATCTTTGATGCGGCGATTGACTATGAAAATTATTATAACGGGACTCTGCAGTCGCCTACGCTGAGTAGTCCGACCAACAATGCTGTGGATATTGCATTAGATGCCACGCTGAGCTGGAGCAGTGTAAGCGGAGCTACGAGCTATCATGTCCAGGTATCGACAGCGAGTGACTTTGGTACGACAGTGGTGGATCAGACCGTAACAGCAACGAGCTATACTTTCAGTAATGAACTTTCAAATGGTACGCAATATTACTGGCGTGTAAGTTCAGTGAACAGTGGCGGGGAGAGTGGATGGAGCAGTGTGTGGATCTTTACAACGATCCCGGCAATCCCTGCAGCCCCGGCCCTGAGCAGCCCGTTGGACGGAGCGACAGATATAGCCCTGGATGCGACGCTGAGCTGGAGTAGTGTGAGTGGCGCGACGAGTTATCACGTGGAGGTATCGACGGCCAGTGATTTTGGTACGACGATGGTTGATGAGACGGTCACCTCAACGAGTTTTACTTTCAACGGAGAACTTTCAAATGCTACGCAGTATTACTGGCGGGTAAGTTCAGTGAACAGCGGAGGTGAAAGTAGCTGGTCATCTGTATGGAGTTTTACGACGATCCCCGCCATCCCTGCATCACCTACACTGAGCAGTCCATCGGACGGCTCAACAGACATTGCTCTGGATGCCACCCTGAGCTGGGGGAGTGTGAGTGGTGCGACGAGCTATCATCTGCAGGTATCGATAGCATCGGATTTCAGTTCTATGGTAGTTGATCAAACGGTAAACGGGACAAACTTCATCTTTAGCAGTGAGCTGACCAATGGTACTCAATATTACTGGCGGGTTAGTTCGGTGAACAGTAGCGGAGAGAGTGGGTGGAGTAGTGTGTGGAGTTTTACAACGATCCCGGC
>JAGGWN010000087.1 GCA_021157415.1 Bacteroidales bacterium
ATGCTCGTGGCCGAAGGGATACGCCCATTTAGTAAATATGAACGGGGAATCTTATCGCTTAATAGAAACCTGTAAATTGCAAATTTAAAATCATCAATTTTTCGCAATTGTAATTCACCAGTTTTTCGCAAAAGTAAATCATCACTTTTCAGAGTTGGATCAGATTTTTGTGGAGCGTAACGGAACAAAGATCTGATCCAACCGGAGTAATTAATTGATTTCATCATGGTTTTGATTTTTATGATTAAAAATAGTTTTTCGGTTTTCCATTCTGTAACTCCGGCCCTTGAGCTTTATTACCTCACATCTGTATAGGATTCTGTCGAGCAGGGCTGTTGACAGTATTTCATCATCCAATGTTTCTGCCCATTGTTTTGGGGATTTATTGGTGGTAATAATTACAGAACTTTTTTCGTAGAGAGAGTCTATCAGGTTAAACAATGCTACTGCCTCATGCTTTTTCATCGGGAACATCATAATATCATCAATGGCAATCAGATGTGATTTCAATAAACGATTGTATTTCCCCAATGCAGTGGAAGTGACTTCCTTTAATCTGATAGTCTGGATCAACTCCTCCATAGTCAGAAAATAAGCCCGATAACCTTGCTTTACGGCATCATATACCAGCCCTGAAGCCAGGAATGTTTTGCCGGTACCCGAGGGCCCCATGAACACGATGTTATAGTTTTGCTCCAGCCACACCAGCTCCCTGAGTTGTTTTAACTCCAGTTTATTTATCCCTTTCGAGTAGTTAAAATCATAATAATCCAGATCATGAGATCCTGGCAGACCGGCCATCTTCAGACGCCGTTGATAATCAGTTTCACGGCGTTGTTTTACCTCTTGTTCCAGTAGGTTCAGCGTATATTCCTGATAAGTCGGTTTATCAATCTGTGCCTGATGTAATGTGCTTTCCACATGTTTCCTCAGATACGTCAGACGCAAAATATCTGCATAGGATTGTATTTGTTTTCTTTGTTTTTCCATGATCTAAAAAAGGTTTTCATATTGACCTATATCGCTCTTGGCTACTTCGGTATATTCCGGAGCATGAAGGTATTTTTCTGTGGTTATAACCCGTTTGGGAAGGCCGGTAATCTGGTTTTTATTTTCCTTCCCGGCTTGTTTTCCATCGAGAATGTCTATCAGGTATTTTGCGTTATATATTTTGTTCTCGATACAAAACAGAAGGGTTTCCTGTTTTATATCTTCCTGATAATCCTTAAAATGTTTAAGAATATATTGGAGATTATCCCGGTAATAGCGTTGTTTCTCTTTACTGAACTTCTCAAAATATTCCTTTGCCGTTTCAGTTTGTGAAAACAATGCCAGAACCTGGCGTTTATAAGTTTCAAGACTTTTTGACTTTTCCCGTTTGTGATCGGTATTTTTGATGGTCTTGCCACGGGCAGGACTTATTCTATGAGAACAGATATACTCTTTCTTTGAACTGAAAACATGCAACTCTTGATCAGTAATACGTATCAGTACAATACTGTCCTTGTCCCTGTAGGTTCCCAGTGGAAGACTGTAAAAATTGCTTTTGTAACAAAATACATTATCCTTTCTTACCTTGTATTCTCTCAAGGAATTATCCTGGTTTTTTCGCTTTACGGGCATAAGGTATTTCTTTTCCCTTTCCCATTGCTCCCTTGGAATGCGTTTTGTCGTTGAATGCACTTTGGCATTGGCTGTCCTGTCCAGCCAGGCAAGCGCTTCCTGGTTTAACCTTTCTATATTCTCATAGCTCCTTCCTCGCAGAAAGTTTTGCTTTACATATTTTACAACACTCTCTATCTTCCCTTTGCTCTGAGGATCTGATCCACGACAAAATACCGGCCTGAAGCTCTGACCTTTGCAAAAATCAAAGAATGCTTTACTCAATAAATAATCCCCGAGATTCTCATCATGGATGAATACCCGGTCCTGATCGTATATGATCACTCTCGGTACTCCCTGGAAATAGTCAAATGCCAGGTAGTGACTCTTTACGGCTGTCTCTGATGTAAATGGCCTGTTGCTGAATACTACATATTTGTAACGTGAACGTGATAAGGAAATCACAAAAAAGTAAACTTTTACCCTCCTTTCCTGCTTATCGAACAACCACGATTCTCCAAAATCTGCCTGTGCTTCTTCTCCCCATGCAGGATCAGGCAGTTTCTCAAAATTCCGTATATTCTCCCTGCCTGGTTTTTCTATACCATATTCTTTCCGGATGCTCTGTACAAAATTATATACGGTCTTACTATGCACCACGGGTAAATCTTTATACCGCTCCTTCAACCGGTCTTCTACCTGTGCTGCTGATAAATAGGGCTTGCTTATAAGTAACTCTTTTATAAACTCCCTGTAACGTGCTAATTTCTTTGGCAGGTTCCTGGGGTTAATGATCCATCGATGGAAAACTTCTTCTTCCATCTGTTGATATCTGCGTACTGTAGCACGATCCAGACCGGTCTCCCGGCTTATCTGGCTCTTGTTCAGTCCCTGGCAGGTTAATTCTTGTACTTTATACCACATAAGCATTTTAATTTTTCGTTTGTAAATCATTGTTTATTGATATTAAATTTTACTGGCAGTAAAATTTAATATCTCACTTTAAAACTGGCGATTTACTTTTGCCAATTTTTGATGATTTACTTTTGCGAAAATTTGATGATTGCAAGTTACTGCTTACAAGAGCCATTTACAATAACTCTATTGCGCAATTTGAGATATATTTGTAACTTCTCAGACCATAAATATATATACCGAAAACAGCTAGGTTTAATCAAAAATAAGGATCAACACAAAGCATTGTGATCCTTTATCATTGAGCGGGAAACGGGGATCGAACCCGCGACCCTCAGCTTGGGAAGCTGATGCTCTACCACTGAGCTACTCCCGCAAAGTCAGTACATCGTTCAAAGTTTGCAGTTTACAGTCATCCTTCATGCATAGAAAATCAACTTACAAACATCCCGGAGCCTCCCATCGGACTTGAACCGACGACCTGCTCATTACGAGTGAGCCGCTCTACCAACTGAGCTAAGGAGGCGTAAAACGGATGACAAAAATATAATTAACTGCGTAAAAAGACAAACTGAACGAAAAAATTTTAATTCTTTTCTTACGGGTGGTCAGGAAGCTTGTTGATGCCCAGTGTCCTTAGCCGCTCCAGCAGGGGAGGATGGGAATAGTGGAAAAAGACATACCAGGGGTGAGGTGTAAGGTTGCTGAGATTTTTAACGGATAGTTTAATCAGTGCCGATCCCAGTTTCCGGGCGTCACTGTGGGTGGCGGCAAAGGCATCGGCCTGAAACTCATGGCGGCGAGACAAAATGGCTGAGCCCAGTCCCAGGATAGTGGACACGGGAGAGAAAATGATCCCGAAAGCGATAAGGCCCAAATGAAAGGAAGATTGTTCTGCTCCCAGGGCCTGTGAAAGTTGGGGACTGTCCACAAAAAGGGAAAAAAGCCAGAGGGTCAGACCCGTCTGCAAGACAGAAAGAATGATGCCGGTGAGTGTATGTTTTTTCTTGTAGTGACCGATTTCATGGGCCAGGACGGCAACGATCTCATCCGTTTCCAGATCGTTGATGAGTGTATCGTACAGGACAACCCTTTTTTTCTTTCCCAGTCCGCTGAAATAAGCATTGGCTTTGGTGGAGCGTTTGGAACCATCGATCACATATACATTATCCAGCGTAAAACCGGAACGATGGCAGAGATCGGAGATAGCCCTTTTCAGTTCTCCTTCTTCCAGCGGTGTCTGCTTGTTGAACAAAGGGACGATGAGCGAGGAATAAAACATGGTGAGGAAGATCATGAAAACAGCAGCCAGAGCCCAGGCCCATATCCAGAATAATTTTCCGGTGAGCTGGTAAAACCAGATTATCAGGGCCAACAGTCCTCCCCCGATAAGAGCAGTCAGCAACCAGCCTTTGAGTTTATCTGAGATGAAGGTTTTTAAGGTCGTTTTGTTGAACCCGAATTTTTCTTCTATCACGAAGGTGTCATACAGGGAGAAAGGGCTCATGATCAAATCGAATGCCAGCCCCAGTAAACCGAAAAAAACAAGAGCCACGATGATCTCATTCTCTCCGAAATGGCGGGCTAACTGATCCACCCAGGCAAAGCTCCCGAAGATAAGCATCATCAGGATCAGTAAAAACGATAAGGTGGAAGAGAAAATACCCAGTTTTAGGTTGGCCTTGTAATATTGTTGTGACCGGTGGTATTTGGTTTCATCATAAATCCCTTTCAGGACTTCCGGAAGCTCCGGACTCCAGGCTTTGGTATTCAGATATTCCAGTAAGCGTTCCAGCAGGAAATCGAAAACAAGAATCGACAGAATGATATAAAAAATAGTGTTGTACATGGTGAAACGTAATGAATAAGGAGGCAAAAATAGCAACTTCCTGTCAAATCCGGTTATTCCGAAGTCTTCAGATTCATTTTTTTATAATCCTTCAGCCTTTCATGTAAAATTTCCAGGTAATTCCGTGTGATGGGGCTGTCATACAATTCAAGAGATTGCTTCAGCCATGATTCAGCCAGATCCAGCTTATCGCTGATTTCACTTGCCAAGGCCATATTAAAGGCTGCATAGGCGGCTTTTTTCTTATTTTTGGAGAGAGTTATTTCCCGCCATATAGCAGCGGCATCCATCCATTGGTTTTTTTTCGCCAGATCTTCCGCCTCCTTCATTTTCTTATCCATGGTATTAATAAAGTATATACGGGATACTTCATCCCAGATAGGAAAGATATGATAAGCGTGATGCTGTCCGGCCTGGTATGCCAGGTCGGCAATGGCCTCCCTGATATTGGGAAGGTTGGCAAAGGCTTCGTGGTAAGAGCGTCCTGCGCCGTCCAGGTTCATAACATTCGTATGGTTCGTGGTATCGATCGGCAAAGGGTTATTCTCTTGGTAGATAAACCAATCTGTTTTTACAAAGAGATCTACGTTGATAACTGTAAGCCAGGCCCCTTCCACTTCATCCGGGTTGTCACTATACACATATTCGTGTGTGCGATATATTGAATCTGAAAAGATCATTTTTGCCAGATCCACCCCTACCGTGGCCTGATCTTTTTTAAACATATTTTCCCTCTCGGAAAAGGAAATGATCCCTGATTTGCTGTGTATGGAAACCGAGTCCACAAAGACTGAATCAAAAAATACATTCCTCACCCAGGGAGAACCGTAGGCAACGTCTGCAAATCCGTAAAGAGCTTTCCACTCGAGATCATGATACATTTTTGAGGGCATTTTCAGATCATTGAAGTGCAGGGTGTCCTTCAGGGAGGTATCACGTAACATCCTGCTGATCAGCACCAGACTTTCCGGCGTATTAAAGACAATCTTATCAGGAGGATGCAATACCTGTATGGTAATTTCCTTTGTGCTGTAACAACCGGTCAGCATCATCGGGAAAATGCCGCATATCGATATAAAATAAGCAATTCTTTTCATCTGGTCATCAAAGATTTTCTTTTGTCTCTTTTTCTATCAGGTTTCTGTAACGGATCATCCCCGCACCGGGAAAAAGACTGACCGCTTTATCCATTAAATGCAGCGCTTTCAGGCGATTTCCTTTCATTTCTTCTACCAAAGCCAGATTGTATAACAGCCGGGCTTTGTTTTTTTTCTTTACATTTTGGTCCGACAAAGCAGTTTCCCATAACTTTTGTGCCCGGCTCCACTGTCTGAATTTTACCTGTTTTTTCGTTTTATGCAAGAGTCGGTTTCCTGCTCCGTAATAGTACCGGACTTCTGTACGGTAGGACGGGAGAATGTATTCTGCAAATCTTCTCCCTGCAAGATACGCCGCATCTTCCACTGCGACCTCCGGGGAAGGCAGTTTTTTTTCTATCTCTTTTTTTGTCGAACCATCCATCTCATATACGGCTGAGTCGGTTAATTGTTTTTCAAAAATAGCTTGTTTTCCCGAACAATCATAAATTCTCCAGCCTATCTTGGCATAAGCGACAAAGCGGGCTTGCTGCATGATGACAGGTTGAACATTGTAAAGTTTTGTCTTGGACCATATTTTATTCTGTTTTTCCCTGACATAACGTTTGTAGGTCGAATAACGTTTTTTTGTTTGATAAGAAAAAGATTCCAGCGATATCAATGCTAAAGGTCCCTTATGGTGCTTACATAGAAAAATCAATGTGCTGCTGTCAAGGGGTGGAGGGAATGGATCACCGTGAAGCGTCAGGGTGTCAATCCAGTTGACAATGCCCGCTGCCACCGGTGATTCTTCTTCTTTCGTCTTATCCTGAAAACCTGCTATCGCCTGTTGTGCTGCCTGTACCTTATTTATTTCTTCCTCTTTTAGGATACGGTTTGATCTGTTGTAGTAAGTTGTCCATTCGGAAGCAGGGAATCTTGCCACTACCATGATAGTATCCAAGGAATCCAGAATATTTATCGGAGGCGGTTCGTAGATATCCACCACGATCTCCCGGGGTGAGATACAGGAAGAAAGACCTGCCAGCATGATGAAAAATACAAGGATTGTCCACCGGCACCGCATATTGTTTTGTCTTTTATAAATTGAAAAAGATACAAAAAATATGAACAGGAGAAGAAAAAAAATCCGTAACACACAAAGTACGGATTTCATGAACTACAAAGGGGGAACGGTTAAATGGTTCAGGTATTCATGCCGCCACAAACGTTGATGACCTGCCCGCTAACATACGAAGACAGATCAGAAGCGAGGAACAGGGCCGTATTGGCCACATCTTCCGGCAGACCGGCCCGTCGCAGGGGGATCTGTTGGGTCCAGGCTTTCCTCACATCTTCAGGAAGCTTTTTGGTCATTTCCGTATCTATAAATCCGGGGGCAATGGCATTGCAACGGATACCTCTTGAGCCCACTTCCTTGGCCACCGATTTGGTAAGGCCGATGATTCCAGCTTTGGAAGCGGAATAATTGGCCTGGCCTGCGTTCCCGCTGACTCCTACCACCGAGCTCATGCTGATAATGGTGCCGCTGCGTTGTTTCAGCATATAAGGTTGCACGGCCTTGGTAAAGTTGAAAACGGATTTCAGGTTAACTTTGATCACCAGATCCCACTGTTCTTCGGTCATCCGCATCAGCAAAGTATCACGGGTAATCCCCGCATTGTTCACCAGGATATCTATCTTCCCGAAATCTTCTGCGATGGTTTTGACCACCTGATCCGTTTGTGAATAGTCGCTGGCATCAGAAGCATAGGCTTTGGCTTTAACACCATAGGATTCAATGGTTTTTACCGTCTCTCTGGCATTGTCATCCACAGCCAGGTCGGTGACGGCTATGTTAGCCCCTTCCCGGGCAAACCGGATGGCAATGGCACGCCCTATACCCCGGGCGGCTCCGGTAACTATTGCTGTTTTTCCTTTTAACAAATCCATGGTAATATGTTTTTGATTGAGCAGGCAAAATAAACAAGTATTTTCGAATATGGAAATTTATTCCGTGGATTTTCACGTATCACCCAAACCCTCTCGGGAGACGGGGGGCTTATAGTAAATCAAGGGTCCGGCAGACTCGTTGTAATAAATTTATCAATTTTCTTTCTCCTTGCTATGCAAGGATGTTGAGCATCAGGGAATCTAAGAATAGTGGTTGATACCATTAAGATTTTCCGGCTAGTTTACGGGCAATCACCGGCAGCACCTCCCCTGCTCTACCACGGATATACACATCCGTGATGGAATGGGTGAAATTTGACAGGTCGGGGTTGATCTCAATGATCCTGGCTCCGTTCTGTTTAGCCAATTGCGGGATCAGGGAGGCCGGCATGATTTCTCCGGTGGTGCCGATCAGAAGAAAAACATCTGCGGTGCGAGCTTCTTCTTCGGCTTTGACGGCTGCCAGGGTGGGTATCGCTTCGCCAAAGAAAACAAAATCCGGTTTCAACACTTCCCCGTCGTATTTGCAACGGGGCGGCAGGTGTGCCAGATCAACCTCTGTGGGATGATAAACGGTTCTGCATTTCGGACAGAGCAGCCGTTGTGAATTCCCGTGGTATTCATAGACCTTCTTACTGCCGGCTTCCTGGTGGAGATTATCAATGTTCTGTGTGATGACAGCCGCAAGGAGGCCTAGTTTTTCCATCTCTGCCAGTGCAATATGTGCCGGGTTCGGTTTTGCTTTTCCGAAAAAATCGTAAAAGATTTCCCGGATCACCTTCCATGCTTCTGCAGGATGAGTATGGAAATACCCGATATCCAGGACCATGGGGTCGTACTTGCTCCACAATCCGCTTTCTCCTCTGAAAGGAGGTATGCCGCTTTCCACGGAAATACCCGCACCGGTAAAAGCGGTGGTATGGGAAGACTTTTTCAGTAATTTGACGGCTTCATCCAGGGCTTCCACTTCTGCAGGATTATGACATACCGGTTATTTCAGCAGTTTGGCTATGGTCTCGCCTATATGAGCGGGGGATTCCACCACGTGGATGCCGCATTCGGTCATGATCTTCATCTTAGCGGCGGCGGTATCTGCTTTCCCCCCGATGATGGCTCCGGCATGTCCCATTCTTCTTCCCCTGGGAGCGGTCTGTCCTGCAATAAACCCCACCACCGGTTTGGTACCATGTTTCCTGACCCAGTAAGCAGCATCCGCTTCCATGCTTCCACCGATTTCTCCAATCATAATAATCCCTTCAGTGTCCGGGTCATCCATGAATAGTTTGATAGCATCCAGGGTGGAGGTTCCGATGATTGGATCCCCACCGATACCAATGGCAGTAGTCTGTCCGAGGCCGGCTTTGGTAACCTGGTCAACAGCTTCATAGGTAAGGGTCCCGGAGCGTGAAACAACTCCCACGGGACCTTTCCTGAAGATAAAGCCGGGCATGATGCCTATCTTGGCTTCCTCGGCAGTGATAATCCCCGGGCAGTTGGGACCTATCAGACGGGTTTCATGATCTTTCAGATATTCTCTCACCTTTACCATATCCTGGGTAGGAATTCCTTCGGTAATGGTAACGGTTACTTTTATTCCGGCGTCAGCAGCTTCCATAATGGCATCGGCTGCAAACGGCGGTGGCACGAAAATGATAGACACATCGGCACCGGTCTCCTCAACAGCTTCTTTCACCGTATTGAAGACAGGCCTGTCCAGATGTTTCTGTCCCCCTTTACCCGGGGTTACTCCCCCAACCACCTGCGTGCCGTATTCGATCATTTGCCGGGCATGAAAGGTGCCCTCACTACCAGTAAATCCCTGCACCAGGACTCTTGAATTTTTGTTTACCAGAATACTCATTCTTTGAAAATTAGTTTTTGTAATTAGTGTTTTTCAGGGCACCAAAAGTATATGTTTTATATCTCTTATCAAAAAGATAAAATATGTTATAGATTACTTCCTTTTTTTAGGAGTACGATACCCTTTTGCTTTGGCCGCCTCTTCTATGCGCTGTTGCCATTTGGATTTTTTTACCGGAGCATTCTTGTTCTCCTTAAGTTTTTTCAGGATCTTTTCATCTTTTACAAAAGATTTGGCAAGCATGTTCTGTCCAAAGGTGATGAGGTTGGCCAGGAAGTAATAATAGTTCAGGGCTGCTGAAAAGTTATTCAGGAATAACATAAAAGTGACCGGCATGATATACATCATGCCTTTCATCCCCGGCATTTGACCGGAATTGCCGGAAGGACTGTTGATCTTCATGGTAATGATGGTGGAGGCGGTCATCAGAATGGTAAACAGACTTACATGATCGCCATACATGGGTATGACAAAAGGCAAATGCAGGATGGAATCGTAAGTGGAAAGATCATGAGCCCACAGGAAACTTTGTTGTCTCAGCTCTATGGATGTCGGGAAAAAACGGAACATGGCATACAGAATAGGCAACTGCAGAATCATGGGCAGACACCCTCCCATCGGACTGACACCGGTACGTTTGTACAGGGCCATGGTTGCCTGCTGTTTCTTCATGGCATCCTCTTTCTTCGGATATTTGGCATTAATCTCATCTACATAAGGCTTCAGCACTTTCATCTTGGCCTGGGAGACATAAGACTTGTAGGTGAGAGGGAAGAGTCCCATCTTGATGATCAGTGTAAGCAGCAGGATAATAATCCCGTAATTGGATATATACTGGTTCAGCCAGTAAAAGAGAGGAATGATCACAAACTGATTGATCCACCTGATAATGTTTCTACCCAGGTAAACCAACTCCTGCATATCCATCCCGTATTTCTTCAGTGTTTTGAAATGGTTGGGGCCAAAATACATTCTCATGTGGTAGTTAAGCTCTTTCTTTGGCTGGTATGGAACACTCAGTTCGGTTTCACATTCCCTGAAATAAGGAGATTCATCCGGCATCTTTAAGGTTTTTACCGTGCCGTTTAAAAAAGGGAGCGAGTCGGATATCAGGACGGAAGAAAAAAACTGGTCTTTAAAGGCCACCCAGATAAGTTTGGTGGTTATGTCTTTGGATAATTCAGGTTTTTTACTTCGCATCGGCAAACCGTCCACCACATCCTGATAGTATTTAAATTTTATAGTGGAGTAAAAATCCTCATTGGTTCTGCCTTTTTCCTGCTGGGGCATAAATATCTTCCATTTCAGGGAGATATTCGTCAGGTTCCGGGCAATCAAATTGTCCATACCGTGCATATCCACATCAAAATGGACCATGTATTCGTTGCGGGATATGGTGTAACGATAATCCATATATTCATTATCCCCGACTTTCAGACGGAGGATTGCCGTATAACTGCTGTCAGTTACCACAATATTTCCGGTATCTGTCACCGGCGTGAAAAAGAGTTTTTTTGTATCTATCAGCCGGTTTTCATTCGTAAAGAAACGAAATCCGAATTCGGTAGAATCGCCATGAAATAATACGACAGGTTTTCCGTCCCAGGTTTTATAGTTTTTCAGTTGAACGGAATAAACCATTCCGCCCAGTGTGGTCAGGCGGATTTTCAGTAGTTCATTCTCAATGGTTATGAATTCCTGTTTCTCGATTTGGGAGAGATGGCCTTGTTCAGGGATCACGGCAGTTGTGCCTGCCTTTTCCTTCTTTTCAACGGTCACCGGGGTTTCCTTCGGGATGCCGGTCGTTTTCCTGTTATTGAGGCTGTCGGGGCGTTGTGCCAGCAGTAGTGAATCTATCTGCATGACCTTGCGACGCGGATAGGTCTCTGAAGGTTTGTAAGTAAGGGCCTTCAGATAAGCTGATCTGGCCTGATTGTATTCATGAGCCTGATACAGTGAGTCGGCTTCATGCAATTCCTGTACATAGGTTTTATTTCTTTGATTAGAGTTATAATAGCTGAAAATGACAAATAATAATCCTATCAGCAATAGTCCTGCAACAGTGTTTTTGTCCATTTTAAATCGTTCAGTTTAAGTTTCTTTCGGCTTCCTTAATCTCTTGTTGTTTCATTGTTTTGTTTTTTTCCCGTACCAGACTTATGGTTGCTTTGACAAAGTCGACAAACACCGGGTGGGGTTGAAGAACCGTGCTTCTGTATTCCGGATGGAATTGCACGCCGACAAACCATCTGTGTTCAGGCATTTCCATAATTTCTACCAGATTGGTGTCCGGATTGATCCCCACGGCTTTCATGCCCGCCTTCTCAAAGTCTTTAAGATATTTGTTATTGAACTCATATCTGTGGCGATGCCTTTCATTGACAAGTTCTTTCTTATAGGCCTGGTAGATACGGCTGTTTTTCTCGACCCGACAGGGATAAGCTCCGAGTCTCATCGTGCCTCCCTTGGTTGTGATTCCTTTTTGTTCTTCCATCAGGTCTATGACCGGAAAGGGAGTGCGACGGTTTATTTCCGTAGAGTTGGCATTTTCGAAGCCCAGTACATTCCTGGCAAATTCTATGACCGCACATTGCATGCCCAGGCATATGCCCAGGAAAGGAATATCATGTTCGCGTGCATATCGGGCTGCCAATATCTTTCCTTCGATGCCTCTGCTCCCGAAGCCGGGAGCTACGAGAATCCCTTCAAGATGCCCCAGCTTTTGTCCGGCATTGTTTTCATTGATTTGTTCAGAGTGAATAAATTCAAGATCTACTTTGCATTCATTGGCTGCTCCCGCATGGGTAAATGATTCGGAAATGGATTTATAAGCGTCGTGCAGTTCGACATATTTACCCACCAATCCAATCCTGACGGTCTCTTTGGGTGATTTTAGTCTTTTGAGAAACTCTTTCCAGGGTCCCAGATCCGGTTTCTGATTGGCCGGCAGGTTTAGTTTATGCAGGACGGTCTCATCCAGTTTCTCATCCTGCATCAGCAAAGGTACTTCATAAATAGTGAAGGCATCTATAGATTCTATCACACTGGATATCTGCACATTGCAAAATAAGGCCACCTTGTTGCGGATGTCTTCAGAGAGTTTTTTCTGTGTACGTAACACAAGAATATCAGGTTGGATACCGGCCTCCTGCAACATTTTAACGGAATGTTGTGTAGGCTTGGTCTTCAGCTCTCCCGAAGTGGGAAGATAAGGCACCAGGGTCAAATGGACCACCAGACAATTGGAAGGACCCAGGTCCCATTTCAGTTGTCGCACCGACTCAATGTAAGGTAAAGATTCAATGTCCCCCACCGTGCCACCTATCTCGGTAATGACGATATCGTAATTGTATTTCTTGGCTACCAGACGGATTCTTTTTTTTATCTCATCAGTGATATGCGGAATTACCTGGACGGTTTTTCCAAGATAATCCCCTCTGCGTTCCTTTTCGATGACCGACTGATAGATTCTCCCGGTGGTTACATTATTTTCCTGGGATGTGGGTGTGTTCAGAAAGCGCTCATAGTGTCCAAGATCGAGATCTGTTTCGGCACCGTCCTGGGTTACATAACATTCTCCGTGCTCGTATGGGTTCAGGGTTCCCGGATCGACGTTTATGTAAGGATCCAGTTTCTGAATGGTGACCGAATATCCCCGTGCCTGGAGCAGTTTAGCCAACGAAGAGGAGATAATCCCTTTTCCCAGTGATGAAGTAACCCCTCCCGTCACAAAAATATATTTGGTATTTTTCAAAATGAAAAAATTTTAGATAGGTATTCAGTTATTTTCCATATCATCAATGAGTCTTATCTTTTCTTTTAACAGTTTGATACTGGCTTTTGCATTTTCGATTTTGGTGGTGATGTCTTTAATGAGGGATTCGGCATTCTTGGATTGTGTGAAAAACCCAATATTGTTCTCCCATACCGTGATGTCACTTTCCAGTTGTTTGATGCGATTAATAAATTTTTCCCGGTCTTTCATGAGTTTGATATTTGCTTTCGGGGCGCTTCCCAAAGCATCTATCTTGGCCCTGTATTTCAACAGATTTTTCTTTTGATCGTTAATATCCAGATTGTTAAACAAGTCATTGATTGCATCACGGTAAGCATTGGCAATTTTCTCCTTCTTATTGATAGGTACATATCCTATTTCAGACCATCTTCGCTGAAATTCTTTTAACTTGGTAAAATCAGCATCAGGGTTGTCGGTCATTTTAAAATTCCTGATTTCTTCGATCAGTGCTTCTTTTTGTTTCAGGTTCTCCTGATAGATCTTTTCCCGGTCTTTGAAATACCGGGCTTTATTTTCGAAAAACACGTCACAGGCAGCCCTGAATCTTTTCCATATCTGATCTGAATATTTTTTCGGCACAGGTCCTATCTCTTTCCATTTTTTCTGCAGATTGATCAGGTCTTCCGTAGTTTTTTGCCATTCGGTGCTGTCTTTAAGAGTTTCGGCCTGAATACATAAATCGGTCTTTAGCTGTAGGTTGTTCATTTGAACTTCCTTGTTCTCGGCATAATACTCTCTTTTCCGGTTAAAAAACCTGTCACATGCTTTTCTGAACCGTTCGTAAATGGCATTGTTTTGTTTTCTGGGGGCAAAGCCGATGGTTTTCCACATCTTTTGCAGTTCTTGTATCTCTCTGGATTTCTCATCCCATTCCCGGTGGGAATGAATATCTATATCGGCAAAGGCTTCCGCTCTTTCGGCCAGGGAAGTTTTCTGTTCCAGGTTTTTTTTCTGTATCTCTTTGATCTCCTGGAAGTATGCCTGGTATTTTTTATTAATCTTACGGGTGACTTCCTTGAAGCGTTCCCACAGTTCGGTTTTGTTTTCTTTGGGAACAGGACCGATTTCACGCCATTGTTCATGATACTTCTGCAGGACCTTAAAGGCACTGATGATGTCCGGTTCGAGAAGAAGGCTCTCAGCCTGTTCACACAGATGTATCTTTTTTTCAAGGTTTTTCTTCAGGTCGAGATCCCGGAGTTCTTTGTTGATTTTTATGTAATCATAAAATTTTTCAACGTGGTAATGGTATGTTTCCCACAGGTCTTTGACATGTTGTTGGGGTACCAGGCCTACATTACGCCAACGATCCTGCAGTTCTCTGAATTCCTGAAAAGTCTTGTTGATAGATTCCTTGCGGTTTACCAAGTCTTTGATCTCTTCAATGATTCTGTATTTTTCTTCGAGGTTTCTTTTTTTTTCTTCTTCCAGTTCTTTGTTGTATCTGCCTTTTTTATCTCTGTATTTTTTCAGAAGATATTTTATGTGTTCCTCCCGTTCATCAGGTCCCGGTTTGAAGTCAAGCGGATCTCCTCCCTCTTCAATGAAACGTTTTTTCTTTTCTTCGATTTCCTGGTGGAATTTTTTGTAGAAATTGACTTTAATGCTTTCCACATCATGACGGATTTCCTGAACGGGTCTCTCATCAATGAGCAGTTCCAGACGGTTAAGCAGTTCACCGATCCCGAACTCAGAGTAATCCACCTGTTTCATGACCGGTTCTTTCTGTTCCTTTTTAGGTTCAGAGGACTTATCAGAAGGGATATTATCAATTTCAACAGGTTCAGGGTTGTCTTTTATGTCTTTTATGCTTTTTTCCGTTCCGCCTTCAGCATGGGCTTCAGCATATGTTTCTGTCTCTTTCTCTTCTTCTGTTTTCGATTTCGGTATATCCTGTGTTTCTTCCTGTTCCTGAATGTTTTTTTCTTCACCCGGCTTTACCTCATCCTTGTTTGAAAGGGTCTCCTCCTTTTTTGTTGGTCCGGCATCTTCTTCCCGTAATTGTTCTTTTTCTTCGGACTCTATGGCTTTTCTCTCTATCATATCCATCATACATGGGTTTTAGGATAACATGCAATGCTCCACATAAAATTTTAGCAAAGGTACGAAAATATATATTTCTGGAAATATTCTCAAATCTTTCCTTAATTCTCTTTTTTTTCTCATTTTTGAAAAAAATACAAAAAGCCATGACAGAATATGTAGCTGAATTTATCGGGACCATGATTCTTATAGTTTTCGGTTCGGGAGTGGTTGCCGGGACCCTGGTAAAGAACTCCAAAGCAGAAAATGCAGGTTGGATGATGGTATGCGTTGCATGGGGTTTGGGTGTAGCCTTTGCGGTATTTGCTGTAGGAAAGATCAGCGGGGCCCATATCAATCCGGCAGTTACGCTGGGATTTGCCATGGCGGGAGAGTTTTCCTGGGCAAAAGTTCCCGGCTATATTCTGGCCCAGGTGGCCGGAGCTTTCAGCGGAGCTGTCATCGTGTGGATACAATACTATCCGCACTGGAAAAAGACAGAGGATTCTTCCTCCAAACTGGGAATTTTCAGCACCATTCCTGCCGAACGATCTTTTCCCAATAATCTGGCCAGTGAGGTAATCGGAACGTTCATGCTCTTGTTTGGATTGTCTTTTCTGGGAGTAAACAATTTTGCGGATGGGCTGAATCCTCTCGTCATAGGAGTTTACATCTCAGCCATCGGTTTCTCCTTGGGAGGTACAACGGGGTTTGCCATCAACCCGGCCAGGGACTTTGGCCCGCGACTGGCCCATTTTGTCCTGCCTATACCCGGTAAAGGTTCTTCCGACTGGGCTTATTCCTGGATTCCGGTTGTGGGCCCCCTGATCGGGGGTATTTACGGTACACTTTTTTATCAGGCCGTTTTCAACGGATCGGTATCTGTTTGGTTCTGGGTTTTCTCTTTGCTTACAGCCTTTATATTAATTTATTCGGTTATTTTTAACAGAAAAAAACAAGTTACGGCATGAAATATATTATTGCACTTGACCAGGGGACTACCAGCTCACGTGCTGTTCTTTTTGCGGAAAACGGAGAGGTCGTGGACATAGCCCAGAAGGAATTTTCTCAGATCTTTCCCCGGCCCGGCTGGGTGGAGCATGATCCTGAAGAAATCTGGAATACACAGCATGGGGTGCTAACGGAAGTAATGAGCCGGAATCATATTAATCCCGTGGATATTGTCTCCATCGGGATCACCAACCAGCGTGAAACAACGGTGATATGGGACCGGCATACAGGCCAGCCTGTTATGAATGCCATTGTCTGGCAGGATAAACGAACAGCCCCTATTTGTGAGGAGATGAAGGAGGAAGGTCTGGAGAAATACGTCAGGGAAAATACCGGACTGGTCATTGATTCTTACTTTTCAGCCACCAAGGTGGCCTGGATTCTGAGGAATGTGGCTGGAGCCAGGGAAAAAGCAGAAAAGGGGGATCTGGTGATGGGCACGATAGACACGTGGCTGATCTGGAAAATGACAGGTGGAAAAGTACATGCTACGGACTATTCCAATGCTTCACGTACCATGTTATACAATATTCGCACAATGGAGTGGGATCATCATCTGTTGTGCCGGCTGGATATTCCGGAAAGTATGTTACCGTCCGTGTATCCTTCTTCCTGGCATTTTGGGGAATTTAACATGGGTGGAACGTCTGTACCCATAGGCGGGGTACTGGGTGACCAGCAGGCTGCCTTGTTCGGTCAGGCTTGTTTTTATCCCGGAGATGTAAAAAACACGTATGGTACCGGGTGCTTTATGTTGATGAACACCGGCGAAGAGCTCAGGGAATCATCATCCGGTTTGCTGACGACCATTGCCTGGGGAATAGACAGGAAAGTGTATTATGCCTTTGAAGGAAGCGTGTTTATTGCCGGCGCAGCGATACAGTGGTTGCGCGACGGATTGAGAATTCTGGATACTGCCGAGGATTCGGAATATTTTGCCGGCAAAATTGTCAACAATGACGTATATGTGGTGCCAGCCTTCTCGGGACTGGGAGCCCCCTATTGGGATATGTATGCACGGGGCGCTATATTCGGACTGACGAGGGATACCGGGAAGGCTCATCTTATTAAAGCAACACTCCAATCGCTGGCATATCAGTCGAAAGACCTGCTGGAGACCATGCAGAAAGATTCGGGATTGGAGATACATACCCTGAAAGTGGACGGGGGGGCTGCTATGAACAACTATCTGATGCAGTTTCAGGCTGATGTTTTGGGAATCCGGGTGGAAAGACCTGCCGTGACCGAATCCACAGCCCTCGGAGCTGCTTACATGGCAGGGATACAAAGTGGCCTGTGGAAACAGAAAGACATACCTGCCCAGCGAAAGATTGACAGAATGTTTAAACCGGTTATCTCATCTGAAGAAAGAAGTACACTCTATAACGGATGGAAAAAAGCCGTTGGCCGCACCCAGGGATGGCTTAATGAGGAATAAACTTGTGAAAATGAATAAAACGGTATTTTCTTATAAGCACAGAGTCTCTTTTCTTCAGCAACTTAAATCCGGAACCTTTGATGTTATTGTAATAGGTGGGGGTATCACAGGAGCAGGCATTGCCCTGGATGCTGCTGCACGGGGATTAAAAACGGCTCTTATCGAAAAAAAAGACTTTGCCTCTGGCACCAGCGGCCGTTCCACGAAACTAATCCATGGCGGACTGCGTTATCTGAAACAGCTACAGATACATGTGGTAGCTGAAACAGGCAGGGAAAGAGCCATTGTACACAAGCTGGCGCCTCATCTGGTGGTCCCTGAAAAAATGATGCTGCCGGTCTATAAAGGTCTTTCAACGCCCAAATGGATGATCTCTCTGGGGCTGTGGATTTACGATCTTCTGGCAGGGGTTAAAGGTGACGACCGCAGGAAAATGTTGAACAAACAGAAGACCCTTGCTATCGAACCGCTTCTGCCTGCGCAGAACCTGAAAGGAAGTGGATACTATGCCGAA
Organism: Bacteroidales bacterium; assembly: GCA_021157415.1. GTDB lineage: Bacteria > Bacteroidota > Bacteroidia > Bacteroidales > VadinHA17 > DRPN01. The sequence goes on from JAGGWN010000087.1 coordinate 18,038, forward strand.
TATATGACCGATGATGCCCGGTTGACTGTGGAAGTGATTAAAACGGCCGTAAAACAGGGAGCAATATGCCTGAATTATGTCGAAAGTATGGCATTCCTGTATGATGACAATGGGAAAATCAACGGACTCAGATGCCGCGACCAGGTTCATGGGGATGTATTTGATATGGCAGGAAAGTTTGTTGTGAATGCCACGGGGATATGGGTGGATGACCTGCGCAAAGCAGATCATTCTCTTTCAGAAAAACACCTGTTGATCACCAAAGGGGTACACCTGGTTTTTGACAGGAAGAAACTCCCCCTGCATAATCCGCTTTATTTCGAGATTCCAGACGGACGAATGATCTTTATGATCCCCCGTTATGGGGTTTCCTATATTGGAACGACAGATACCCCATACACGGCCGATAAGGAGAACATCCCCGTGGAAAAAGAAGATGTGGAGTATCTGTTACATGCGTTCCGGGATCTTTTTCCGGATTTTAAGCTGGACAAAGAAGACATCGTGGCAGCCTGGGCCGGACTGCGTCCACTGATCTACCAGGAAGGTAAATCCGCTTCAGAAATATCCCGCAAGGACGAAATCTTTGTTTCTCCGGGAGGGTTGATCTCTATGGCCGGGGGAAAGCTGACCGGATACCGTAGAATGGCTGAGAAAGCAGTGGATATGATCGTTAATAAGGCCGGGAAAGAATTCCGGCATATCAAAAAAATATCTGTAAGCCGGAATATCCCTCTGACAGAATCCTCTGCTGGTTCCCTGGTTGAAGTGAAAACATTTGCTGAAAATTTGTACCTCCAATTTCAACAGGAAGATTATAAGAAAGAGGATGTTTTTCAGATGGTGTTCAAATACGGGATGTCAGCCAGGGACATTCTGGAGTCAGCAGTTCAGGAAAAGACAGGAGATACGGAAAAAAATCTTATGCTGGCGGAACTGAACTTCTGTCTTGAGAAAGAAATGGTTTTTAAACCGCTGGATTTTCTGGAAAGACGCAGCAGTCGTTTACTTTTTGAAACAGGCACGGTAAAAGCATATTACCCGGCAGTATTGGAAAAATTCAGACGGGTTTTTCAATGGGATGAAAAACAATATCTGGCTGAGAAAAAGGAAGTTGAACGCCGGCTGGCAGAGGTAGAACTGAAAGATATCAAACGTGAAGCATAAACTTTTCCTGCGGGAACACCCGATACCAGAGCATCCAGGTGGACTCTTTCTATGGTTACGGGCTCATCGGGACGATCATGCACAACATGGTTCTCAGGTAAATCCTACTGGAGTCAATATTTCTATATGTATTTAAATATGTAATTAAATATTTATAAAAAGAATTCCCCTTAAAAGGTTTTTATAATTTTGAATTTCTTTGTGTTGATTTTCTGATCAGCAGTTCGGGACTGAGCATGATCTTGCTGGGAGGAGGTTTTTCGCCAATTCTTTCTTTTAGGAACAGCTCCGTGCAATATCTTCCCATTTTCCGGCTGCGCTGGTGTACTGTGGTAAGAGACGGGTTTATGTAGGAGGTGAATTTCTCATTGCTGAAACCGGCTACGCCAAATTGTCCGGGAATATCGAATCCTTTTTCCTGCATAAATAACAACGCTCCCAGGGCAGCATAGTCACTGGCGGAGAACAATGCATCCGGGACAAGGCCTTTGTTCAACAGCATCTCCATAGATCTTCTGCCTGCTTCAAGGGTAAGGTTATTGTGTATGATCATTTTTTCTTCAACGGGCAGGTTGCAGGATTTCATGGCTGCCAGATAGCCCTCTTTCCTGTTTCTGTAAACATTCAGATAATCAGGACCTGCAAAATGGATTATCCTGCGGTATCCGTTATCTATCATATGTTTTACTACCCGGGAAGCTCCTTCATAATCATCAATAACGATGCTGTTTGAATCCAGTTCGGCGGGAATTCTGTCAAAGAATATTAACGGGATCTCTGCATTCAGAACCTTTCTGAAATGTTCATAGGTGTATGTTTCCAGACTCAGGGAAGCCAGGATCCCATCTACCCGGGCACTCAGTAGGGTTTCAATATATTGTTTTTCCCTTTCTAACAGGTCATGTGTCTGACAAATGATGATACTGTATTCATGGTCAAAAGCAACTTCTTCAATGCCGGCAATAACGTCTGAGAAAAAATCCCGGTTCTTCGGTCGGGGGACCGGATTTTGTGAAAAGCATCAAAGGGCCCATGCCCTGGACCCGTGTGATGCCTACCGGTGGCGTCAGTCCTGAAAAAGAGAATCTTCAGCAATGGTTTGAAGCAGGTGCTGTGGCGGTAGGGATGGGATCCCGGCGTATTACAAAAGAGCTGATCCGAAAAAAGGCCTACCGGCAATTGGCGGAAAAAGTGAAGGAGTTGATAAATACCGTTGGAGAAATACGCAGTAGCCTGTAGTATTTTACCTTTTTTTACCCATCAAGGCATAATTTTTGTATATTGAACGCGGAGCAGGCTGTCCTGTCGCTGTCCGCTAAGGTGGGCAGAGGAAAGTCCGGACAACACAGAGCGCCGCACTTCCTAACGGGAAGATGTCTGTGAGGGCATAGTACCGGAACAGAAAACAACCGTCCGTCAGCTGACGGATAAGGGTGAAAAGGTGGGGTAAGAGCCCACCGGTGTCCGGGGTGATCCGGACAGCCGTCCGGCTTGCGGGTTGAAAGACCATGTATACCGGCGTTTAAGGGTTGCTCGCCCGATGCCGGGGGGTAGGTCGATAGAGGCATGTGGAGACGCATGTCCCAGACAAATGACAGGATACCGGGAAAAACTCTGGAAGAGCTTCCCGGGAAACAGAATCCGGCTTACAGGCCTGCTCTTTTTTTTCTTTCAGGAAAGATATTGGTTCATTTTTTCAAGCAATGTATCGCCCTTAATCGGCTTGGCCAGATACACATTAAAACCGGCATTCAGACATTTCTGTCTTTCATCTGCCATGGCATAGGCTGTTTGAACAATGGCTGGTATCCCCGGCATGATTTTCCGGATCTCCTTCAAGGAAGAGTACCCATCCATCTCAGGCATTCTGATATCCAGCAGTAAGATATCTGGTTTGTATTGCTTGCTTAAATGAATGGCTTCACGACCGTTTTTCGCCTGCAGGATATGGATCCCGGTTCTCTTGAGAATGGCCTCCAGAAATTCATAATTGGAAGACTCATCTTCTGCAATCAATACTGTTTTATTGCGCCAGTCAGGCAATCTGTCCGTTGGCAGAAATGTTTTATCTCCCGGTAATTCAGCCGTTCCTTCAATACCAGGAATGGTGAAATAAAAGGTAGTCCCCTGTCCCAAAACCGAACTCACGCGTATTGTACCACCCAAATGCTCTACCAGATTCTTGGAAATAGCCAGACCCAGCCCGGCGCCTCCGTACTTTCGTGTCAAGGTGTTTTCCACTTGTCTGAATCTTTCAAAGATTGTTTCCAATTCATTGGATGGAATACCCTTCCCCGTGTCTTTCACATAAAAAGTAACTGAGTTATTATCCACCGTATATCCTATCTCAACTTCTCCTTCTTCTGTGAATTTGATTGCATTTCCCGCCAAATTTGATAATATCTGGCGAATTCGCAGCTTGTCACTGTTTAGGATACGGTCCAGGTGACCGGGGGTGACGAATTTCATTTTCAGGTGCTCTTTGCCATATTTGCTTTGAAATTCCTTAATGTAAGGCTGAAAATCCCGGATAAATTCTTCAAGTGAAAAAGGCTTTTTATAAATATTGACCTGTCCTGATTCTATTTTCGAAAGATCCAGAATGTCGTTGATAAGATGTAATAAGGTTTCACTGCTTTGGTTAATATATTTTATATATTCTTCTTTTTCCCTCTGCGTGAGTTCCGGATTCGACAACATATCGGAAAATCCCACAATGGCATTCATGGGTGTTCTGATCTCGTGAGACATATTCGTCAGAAAAGCCGTTTTCAGGCGATCTGATTCTTCCGCTTTTTTCAGAGCATCTTTCAGTCTTTTCTCCTGTTCTAAATTCTTTGTAATATCCCTGAAGGTAGCAACAAAAAAACCTTTGTGTCCTTCAAGGCCGGGGGCATGCGTAGAAGACACTTCAATATAGAGTGGACTCCCGTCCTTGTGTTTCATCCCCAGGACTTTGTTTTTGAGAACATTGTATTTTTCATAATACTCCCAAAGATTAGAAATTTCCTGACGGGTGGTTTCTGTCATCAGATCGAAAACATTCAGTTGGATATCATCAAGATTCGTCTGATCGAAGCCGAACATTTTAAGTGCTGCTGGATTTCCCTGTAGTATATTTCCCTCATAATCGATGGCCACAATCCCGTTCAGGGAGTATTCGAAAGCAGCACGAAAAAAATAGTCCTGGTCCTGTTGTCCCAGGGTGATTTTTGACTTGTTCCGGTTCCTGTTTTTGGTAAAACCGGTAAATTTCCATTTTTTCAAAGCGTATATATCTTTTTTAAGCCCGTATAGGAGCATACGTAATTAAAGGCGTTTCCTGATTTCGTCAATGAGATCGTTTATTTGCAAGGGTTTTGCAAGATAAGCATTGCATCCGGCCTTCAGGCATTTGACTTTTTCTTCCATCGAAGCATAGGCTGTTTGTGCAATGACAGGAATATGGGGATATTCTTTCTTGATGAAAGCGGTTGCTTCATAGCCGTTTACTTCGGGCATTTCTATATCCATTAATACAAGGTCTATCTCCTTACCGTTTTTTTCCTTAACGAAATGAATGGCTTCCTGGCCGTTTAGGACATGGAAAACATTTACACCTGCTTGTTGAAGGATCTCCCGCAGGTAAAAGTAGTTGTATTCGTCATCTTCGGCGATCAGTATATTTTTACCGGACAGGTTGAGATTTTCCTTATTCAGATTGTTTATATCTTTGAATGCTTTTTTCGGTAAAACCTTGAATGGAATGGTAAAATAAAAAGCAGAACCTTTGTTGAATTCAGATTCGACCCATATCCTGCCACCGAGTAATTCGGTAAGATGTCTTGATATGGCCAAACCCAGACCGGTGCCGGGATACAAACGTGTTTTAGAGTTATCAACCTGCTGGAAACGGTTGAAAATGATTTCCATTTTATCCGGTGGAATCCCTATACCGGTATCTTTCACAAAGAAAACCAGGGTATTATCAGGCTCAGAGATGTCATAACCGAATTCCACATAACCCGTATGCGTAAATTTTATAGCATTGCTGAGTAGATTGGTCAGTATTTGTCGAAGGCGAATCGAGTCCGTAAGAATAATGACAGATTGTTTGTTTTTATGCTTATCAAAACGAAGCTCCAGTTCTGCATTTTGTTTTTCACTGATAAGTCTGGAGAAAGTCAGGAAAAGGGACTCCATCATCTCGTGCACATCCGTAGTCTCTTCACGGATAACCACCTGTCCTGATTCCAGTTTAGCCAGATCGAGGATATCATCTATTAATCTGAGAAGACTGTCCCCGCTGTTTTTAATAATATTTACATATTCTGTTTTTTCCTCGGGCGTCAGCTCTTCTGAAGACAGGAGTTGTGCAAATCCCAAGATGGCATTCATAGGGGTTCTAATCTCGTGGGACATGTTGGTCAGAAAGGCGGTTTTCAGACGGTCTGCTTCTTCTGCTTTTTCTTTGGCAGTTACCAGTTTACGCTCTACTTCTTTCTTCTTGCTTATATCTCTGTATATAGCATATATGATGGTTTTATCGGGGGATATACGGAATGGCGTAACCGTAAGCGACACTTCCAGCGTCTTTCCGTTTTTCTTCTTCCGAATGGTCTCCAGTTCCACCGCTTCCCCTTCAAAAGTTCTCCGGGTAATGCTGTATGCTTCCTGCATCATTTCTTCCGGTATAATCAGCTCATCCAGAGACTTCCCGATCAACTCCGCCGGTTTGAACCCGAATAATTTGGTAAATGCAACATTTACATCTGTAATTATACCCGGATATTCCTGAATAACAGTTGCCTCAGGCACGTTACGGAACAATTGCTCGAAATAAGTTTTTTCCACTTCGATTTCTTGTTCCTTCTGTTTACGATCAATGGCGATCCCGATCTGATGAGCAACCAACTCCAGCAAATTTTTGTCGGTATCCGAATAAGTGTTCTCATCCGTATAACTCTGCAGTCCGATCATTCCTATGATCCGGTCATTAGCCCGAAGGGGAGCGCCCATCCAGACTTTGGAATCGGTTCCCACCAGTGTGACTTCGCCTTTTTTTACAAGCTCTTCGAAATCAGATGGTCTGATAAGGATGGCTTTGCCAGTTTTTACCACATATTTCGAAAGGGTCTTCCGGGCCGGAACTTTTTCAAAATAATCCTTCAGATCATTGAAATATGGCATGGTGAAGGTGTCGTCGTCAGGATGATAGAGCGCAATATATAAATTGGTTACATCCATTAGTCTGCTCAACTCCTTTCTGATGGTTTCCATCAATTCAGACAGGTCTCTAGTAGCTATCGTTGCATTGGAAATATTAAGCAAAACGTGCAAGACACGCTCCTGAAACATAAGCGAAGTATCATCAGCCTTTAATATACTTTCCGACATCATATTCCGGTCTGACAGACAATCAAAAAAACCCGAATAAAAATACAATTATTTTTAGAATTACCTGCTGAAAAAAATCCTTTTCATAAAAATTATGACAAAATGGTTATTTTTACGGACTAAGAAAAAAAGAATTATGCAAAAAGTTGTTTTAGTATTGGATTGTGGTGCTACGAACATAAGAACCATCGCGGTGGATGCGCAAGGGCATATCCGGGCAGTATCATCGGTAGCGAATAATACACGGCCGGATCCGTACTATCCTGAATACAGGATATGGGATGTGAAGGAAATATGGGGAAAGTTTAGGCAAACCACGGCGGACGTTCTTCAAAAGATACCTGCCGGGCAGATTGCAGCCATTACCGTAACAACGTTCGGAGTGGACGGGGCTCCGTTTACTGCCGGAGGAAAAATACTTTATCCTGTAATTTCATGGCAGTGTCCCAGAACTATCCCGGTAATGAAAAATATTGAAAATTATATCCCTTTGGAAGAATTATACGGCATCACCGGTTTGCAACCTTATAATTTCAATACGATCACCAAGCTGATCTGGCTTAAAGAGAACAAGCCGGAAATCGTGGAACAAATGGATCATTTTCTGTTTATCTCATCCATATTCCTGTATTACCTTACCGGTGAAATGGTAACAGATACAACCATGGCCGGCACATCTATGCTGACCGATCTGAAAAACCGTCGTTTTTCTGAAAATATTCTGGAACATATCGGTTTTTCGTCTTCTCTTTTTCCGAATCTTTGTGAGCCGGGGACCGTGGTTGGAAAGACAGGCAGGCAGGCCGGTGAATCATTGGGACTTCGTGAAGGTATTCCCGTCATTGCCACAGGTCATGACACCCAGTTTGCCATTTACGGGTCGGGGGCTGAAGAAGAGGTGCCGGTTTTAAGTTCCGGTACATGGGAGATATTGATGGTTCGCAGCGGTAATGTCAATCTTGACCCGGATTTACTGCGACAGGGCGTAACCACCGAATTTGATCCCATACCGGGACACTATGATATCGGGGTTCAATGGATTGGTTCCGGGACCCTGGAGTGGATCAGGAATATGCTTTATCGTGCCGAAGCACAAGACAAAGGCATTTACGATCTGATGATCGGGGAAGCGGAAAAAACAGCTCCCGGCAGTAACGGCGTTCGTATTGATCCTTCTTTTTATCCGGGTTCTGCCGATGCAGGTACGGGAATGATCACTGGTTTGAATATGAATAGCCGTCGTGGCGAGATTTACCGGGCAGCCCTTGAAGCTCTTTCTTGCCGTACAAGGAAAAGTCTCGGAATCCTGGAAGGTGTTGGGAATTTCACCGCTCAACAACTTCTGGTTGTAGGTGGCGGTGCCAGAAACCAACTCTGGAACCAACTGCGTTCGGATATCATAGGTATTCCCGTCAGGGTAGTTGACCAGAAAGAAACAACCGTTTTGGGCTCTGCCTTGTTTGCTCTGGCCGGTACAGGTGTGTATGGTTCTCCTGACGAAGCCAGGCAGGCCGTGCAATACAAGACGGAAGATTATTTTCCTTCCGGAAAGAGGGAATCGTACGAATGGCTGTATGAAGATTATATGAGGTTTTTTGAAAGCCGGCAATAACAGGAACATGTCAAAAAAAACACCGGTCGGCTGCCGGTGTTTTATATTTGATGAAGATGGTTAGCGATACAAAGGACCGTACGCCTGACAAGCTCTGAAATCGGCTCCTTCCGGATTATCGGTACCGAACATCGACCAGGCTGCAGGCCGATACACTCTGTCTTCTTCTACATTGTGCATATTCACCGGGATACGCAGCATGGAAGCCAGAGTGATAAGTTTATCTCCGATATGTCCGTAGCTGATGGCTCCGTGGTTGGCGCCCCAGTTAGCCATAACCGAGTAAACATCTTTGAATGGTCCTTTGCCGGTGAGTTTGGGAGCAAACCAGGTAGTCGGCCAGGTCGGGTTGGTACGTTTGTCCAGCAAACGGTTCACGTCAGGATCCAGATTTACCGTATAACCTTCGGCGATCTGCATGACAGGGCCCAGACCTTTGACGATGTTGATGCGGGTCATCGTAACCGGCATTTCCCCCTGAGTCAGGAATTGTGAGGAAAATCCTCCCCCTCTGAAGTATTCATAAGATGCGGGAGGCCAGTGTGTGGCAGCCAAAGCGTTATCCACATCTTCTTCGGTAACTTGCCAGAAAGGCTTCATAACTGAATTGCCCAGGGCGTCTTTCATCCGGCCTGTAGCATCCAGGGTTGTTGAACCTGAATTAATCAAATGAATAATTCCGTGGGCGGCTTTTCCTGTCAGTTGCTTGCCGGTAACCCTTTTTACCGCTTCCGGGCTCCAGAAAGTACGTACATCCGAGAATATCTGTGCCGTGTTGGTGAGAAGATGTCCGAAAAGCATGGATATACCGTTCAGGCTGTCGTTCTCGGTAGCCATGATAAAGGGTTCACGTATGCCGTTCCAGTCAAAGGAAGAGTTCAGGATAGCTTCCATAAAATCTCCATTGGGAAAATGGTCAGTCCATTGTCTTTGTCCCTGAAAACCGGCCGCAATCGCATTGTGCCCCATCGCTTCTTCTTCGTATCCCATCTCTGCCAGCCTGGGGTTTCCGACCATCAGGTCACGAGCAATCAACGTCATCCTGACCACAGTCTCCCACTCTTTGTCTTTTTGTGCCTTGGATCGTCTCAGTTCGGGGGGATTCTCATCTTCTCCCTCCTGACATTTGGTTTTTACCCATTTCAAGGCGCGCTCAAACTCTTCATGATCATAAATCCCTTCGTCCATGCGACGCACAAACTCTACCATATCGACCACTTCGGTTCGCATACCCAGATAATCCAGTAAGAATTCCTGGTCCACCACAGAACCGACGATACCCATGGACATGCCTCCCAAAGACAGGTATGCTTTATTTCGCAACTGGGCCACTGCCAGGCCAGCTTTCGCAAAGCGCAATATTTTTTCTTTCACATCTTCCGGGATCGCAGTATCATCGGCATCCTGTACATCGCGTCCGTAGATGCTGAAAGCAGGCAATCCTTTTTGGTTATAACCGGCCTGAGCTGCCGCCAGATATACAGCGCCCGGACGCTCGGTACCGTTAAAGCCCCAGATCGCTTTGGGGCGCCACGGGTTCGTATCCATCACTTCCGTACCGTAGCACCAACAAGGGGTTACGGTCAGACTGACCCCCACGTTCTCACGGTTGAATTTCTCTTCACACTTTACGGCTTCAGCCACACCGCCGATGGTGGTGTCGGCAATGACAACCTCTACGGGAAGACCATTCGGATGACTCAGGTTCTCTGTTATCAGTTGAGCTGCTCTCCGGGCCATGCCCATGGTCTGATCTTCCAGAGATTCCCGTACTCCTTTTCTCCGACCGTCAATAACCGGGCGGATACCTATTTTCGGCATTCCTCCGTGTAAACGGCTTATTCCTTGTACCTCTTTCATAATGACAATAATTTTTTTAAATTAAAGTTGGTGTATAATATTAAACGACTCTGTTGCATCTACATCTTATCAAAAAATAAAGATACCGGGACCATTTTTTTCATACCCGGTCCTTTTAACATCAGCCTCAGTCCCTGTCCCCCGGTGGCCTGAAAATATTCCAGTCTGAACGGGACCCTTCCCCGCCTCAGGCTTATCGTGGTTTCTTTGGCATCGAAACCATGCAATCCGTCATTATCTATCAATAGTTTGTTGCGTAGAAACAGTCTGGAACCATCATCCGAAGAAAGGGAAAACGTATATTTTCCGTTTTGAGGAATCATCAGGTTTCCGGCATAGACGATCCCATACCTGCTGTTCCGGGGATGAACCGCCCGTATGGACAGGTCTCCGGAGTAACCCTGTCTTACAGGTTTAAGTCTTGAAAAATCGGGTAGCGAATCCCACAATCCTTCGTAATAGGAAAATCTGGCCACCTGCATATGATCTTTCATAATATTTAAGAATTTTGTCCGGGCGGTAAAGCTGGCTTTAATCCCTTTTTTATAGGCCTTGGCTTTTATTTCCACGGATCTGTTCAGTTTCAGAGGTCTCTCATATACCGGTGAGGCAGGGACAGGCAGGCTGCCGTCTTCCGTATAATGAATCCGGGCATCCGGATCGTTTAAGGACATATGTACCGATACCGTATCTTTATACAATATCTCTTTTCCGGAAGCTCCTTCAGGCGTAGTGATCAGCGGAGCCTCTGCCAGCGGAAAAGCTTCTCCTTGTATTTTAAAGGTCCAGGCATACCGGCAGGGGCGATTTTTTTCTTCCGACATTTGATCCGGTAAACGGATCAAAAGGTCCAGGTATTCGTCTGATTTCCATTTCAGGGGAGGCTTATATCCCAAAAGGTTTATTTCTGCATCCCGGTCAGCTTTTACACTTTCCAGTTTGAGGTATGCCCCGGGCCAGTCCAGGGCTATGGCATAAACATATTTTCCGTCGGCTGAAGTGGTGAAACGTATGTTGTTCCCTTCTTTGAAATACCGAAATGTTTTTGTGCCGTAAATGGCTTCGCCATTTGTTTTAAGCCACTGTCCCATTTTTTTCAGACGTGACACACTGGCTTCCGGAATAACCCCTTCGGAGTCGGGCCCTACGTTGAGCAGGTAGTTCCCTCCTTTGGAAGAAATATCCACCAGGTTTTCTATCAGTGTTTTGACCGTCTTCCAGTGGTGATCCGATTGCTTAAAGCCCCAGGTATTGTTCATGGTCATGCAGGTTTCCCAGGAAAAATCGGATTTGGTATCCAGGATCCCCTGTTCCGGGGTTCCGAAATCTCCTGCAAAACCTTTGCCTTTATTCATGCCCTGCATGCCCATTCTCCCCTTTCCCACGCGGTTATTGATGATAATATCCGGTTTCAGACTCCGCACGTAATTATAAAGGTCTTCCCCTTCCTCCTCGGTCCATTCTTTAATCCATTCACCGTCAAACCATAAGATGCTGATATCACCGTACCGGGTGAGAAGTTCTTTCAGCTGCGGTTTCATATATTCGTTTACGTACCTGGGAAAACTGTCTCCATGGGCCAGTGGATTGTGCCAGTCCATGATAGAATAATAAAAACCCAGTTTTATACCTTCTTTTTTACAGGCTTCGGACAGTTCTTTCAGTACATCTTTTTGATACGGTGTGTAATCCACGATATTGTAATCGGTCAGTTTTGTATGCCACATACAGAACCCTTCGTGATGTTTGGCTGTGATAACAATGTATTTCATGCCGGCAGCCTTGGCTGTTCTGACCCATTCATCAGCGTTGAACTTTACCGGATTAAATTCCCGGGCAAATTTCTCATATTCCCGCACCGGAATCTTGGCGGTGTACATGATCCATTCAGCAGCTCCCGGGACCACCTTCCCGTGGTAAACGCCAGCAGGTACCGAATAAGCGCCCCAATGAATAAACATCCCGAACCGGGCCTCTTTCCACCATTGGATGCGTTGCGTGTAATCTTCCCGACTTTCGTGCAGATAATCCTTCTGCTTGTGGGTGGAGCAGGATATGCTGATTACCAAAAGCACCAGCATTACCGTAAAGAAAGACTTAAGGTTTTTCATGTTTTGCATGGAAGTATATAAAAATGGTTTATAACTAATAAGGCAGTAAGTTAAATGTTTGCATGGTTGTTGCTTTCATAATCCTGTAAAGCGTCCCGAAGATATTTTTCGAAGAGATTGGCAAACCTGATCCATCCGTGAAGAAGGTTATTCATCTCTTTCTGATCCGGGTTATTGAATGTCAGTGTTTTATAAGACAGTTCCTTGAAATGACCAATCGTTTCAAGGTGTTGACTGGCAAGCACATAAGGAAAATTTTCCGTCAGGAAAAAATATCTTTTTCTTTTTCCGGTTAATGTTTTGTAGTCCACCAGCTTTTTTGAGATAAGATAGCTTAGCGAATTACTGACCGTACTTTTACTGGTTTGAAAAAAGTTAACGATTTCCTCGAAGGATTTATAGCTTTTCCCGGAACAGGACAGATATGACAGAATCCTGCCCTGCATGGGTGTAAAACTCATTTCTTCAAACATTTTTGCCATTTCTTCAATGTGGCTTCTCAGTTCCGTATCCACCTTTTCTTTCATGTTAGGATTTGACTTGATTTATCACTTGAACAAAGATAGTGTTTTTTATTTTTGTTCTCAAAATTTAGAACTAAAAAAACAAATTTTCTTTTGTGTTTTTAAACAAATCATATACATTTACATCGCTTAAACAATGCCTGTATGAAACCCAAATCAATTTAATACAAAAAGTCATGAAAAACGATGATGTGCATAAGGGGGTCCGCCGTCGTGATTTTGTCAGGACGACGGCTGTCGGAGGGGCAGCCCTTACTTTTGTACCTTCCCTGTCGTACGGACGTGGTTCTTCGAAAAAAGAAAAATCAAAAAAGGTAGCTATTGGCTTCATCGGTGTAGGTGGCCGGGGACGATCACATTTGCATAATATCCTGAAACGGGATGATGTGGTTATTCCTGCCATTTGTGATATTGATCCGAAAGCCGTTGAACTGGCGCAAAATATGATTGTCAAAGCCGGAAGGCCGAAAGCCGCGGTATATTCGGAAGGCGATTATGCTTTCCTGAAGTTACTGGAGAGGCCGGATGTGGAAGGAGTGATCATTGCCACACCATGGAACTGGCATACCCCTATGTCTGTTGCTGCCATGAAAGCAGGCAAGTATGCCGGGGTGGAAGTTTCAGCGGCTACGACATTGTCCGAATGCTGGGATTTGGTAAACACCTATGAAGAAACAGGTGTGCCCACCATGATCCTTGAGAACGTATGTTACCGGCGTGATGTGATGGCCGTGCTGAACATGGTCCGTCAGCATATTTTCGGAGAATTAACCCATATGCGCTGTGGTTACCGGCACGATCTGCGGGGCGTAAAATTCAACCCGGGCGTCACTTTCGGCGAAGGAGCCCGCGGAGAGGCCCGCTGGCGCACTCAACATTCCCTGAAACGCAATGCTGACCTCTATCCTACTCATGGAGTGGGCCCGGTGGCTACCTGGCTGAACATTAACCGGGGTAACCGTTTCCTGTACCTGACTTCCCACGCCACCAAGAGCAGAGGCCTACATCGTTATATTGTCAACAATCCCGCCGGCGGTCCGGATCATCCCAATGCCAAACTGAAATGGAAACTAGGGGATGTGGTTACTTCTCTGATCACTACCTACGGCGGAGAAACCATCCTGGTTACCCATGACACAAACTCTCCCAAACCATACTCTTTGGACTTCAGTATACAAGGTACCAACGGATTGGCCGACTTTGATTACAACAGACAAAGGATCTATATAGAAGACAAGAGCCCTAAACATGATCAATGGGAAGCCATGAATGACTGGCTTACAAAATATGACCACCCCTTATGGAAAAAGTATGGGGATTATGCGGCCGGATCCGGACATGGTGGCATGGATTTCTTTGTAGATCATGCTTTTGTCGAGACCGTGAAACGGAAGGTGGAGCCGCCGTTGGATGTGTATGATGCGGCTGCCTGGAGCAGTATAACGCCCCTGTCCGAACGCTCGCTGGCCGAAGGCAGCACCCCTCAGTATTTTCCCGACTTTACACGCGGGCGCTGGATCAACCGGAAACCGGCATTTGCTTTGAATGATGATTATTGATTGATGGATATTGTTTACACTTTAAAAATTAATTAAGATGGCTGAGAATCAAAATGGCAACAGAAAAAATTATACCATTGCTATTACTATTATTGGGATTTTATTTTTCATCTTTGGCTTTGTTACCTGGCTTAACGCGACACTGATCCCTTATCTGAAAACAGCCTGTGAGCTGACCTCCTTTGAGTCCTATCTGGTAACCTTTGCCTTTTATATCTCTTATTTCGTGATGGCATTACCTTCGTCGAAGGTATTACAGTTCACCGGTTTTAAGAAAGGGATGGCGATAGGGCTGCTGGTCATGGCCGGCGGGGCCCTGATCTTCATTCCGGCAGCCATGACCCGTACCTATGCATGGTTTCTCCTGGGACTGTTCGTGCAGGGTACCGGTTTGGCGCTCCTGCAGACGGCCTCCAACCCCTATGTGACCATCCTCGGACCCATTGAGAGTGCAGCCAAAAGGATCAGCATCATGGGCGTGGCCAATAAGTTTGCCGGTATCCTGAGCCCGGTGATCCTGGGCACCATTCTGCTGAAAAACATCGGCAAATTCGAAGAGCGGCTGACGACCCTCACCGATATCGACAAGGCAGCCGCCCTCGACCAGCTGGCCCACAAGGTGATCTCTCCCTACATCATCATCACCATCGTTCTGGTGCTGCTGGCTCTGCTCATCCTCTTATCACCCCTGCCTGAGGTAGAAGCCGAAGAGGAGCAGGTCAGGGAAGATGAAGTGAAAAGGACCCGTCTCCTGCAGTACCCCTATTTCTGGTTGGGTGTCGTGACGATCTTCTTTTACGTGGGGGCTGAGGTCATCGCTGTGGACACACAGATCGCCTATGGCAAGGCTCTGGGCTTCGACATCGGTGTGGCCAAATGGTTCTCTTCCTATACCCTGGTGGGCATGATCATCGGTTATATCCTGGGCATCATCCTGATCCCGAAGCGTCTCTCCCAGCAGCAGGCTCTGAAATATTCTGCGATCCTGGGACTGATCTTTACCCTCGGTGCTGTGTTTACTACCGGCTACACGTCGGTGCTTTTCGTGGCGGCCCTCGGCTTTGCCAACGCCATCATGTGGCCGGCCATCTGGCCGCTGGCCATTCACGGCCTGGGTAAGTTTATCAAGCTAGGCTCGGCAATCATGATCATGGCCATCGCCGGAGGAGCGTTGATACCTCTGCTGTACGGATACCTGGCAGGACTGAACCCGCCACAGTCCAACACGCACGCTCATGCCATTCTCCTGGTGTCCTATACCGTCATCCTTTATTTTGCATCCGCTGGTTATAAAATAGGCAGAAGGTAAATCCTCCCCTGCCTGCCTTTGCAACACGCTAAAGCGAGAACCTATGAAAACAGATTTGGCCGACGTATTCCGCCATTTCAGGAGTGAAGGTACTTTTCTGAAGGGAGAGGCTTTCGGCTCCGGACATATTCACGATACTTACAAGATCACCACGGCTGAAGAGGAAAGCCCCAACTACATCCTGCAACGGATAAACACTAACATCTTCAGGGATGTGGAAGAGCTGCAGAACAATATCTTTCAGGTGACCTCCCACATCCGCCGGAAACTGTCAGCCATCCCCGGCACCGACCCCGACCGGGAGACCCTTACCATCATCCCGGCGACAGACGGAAAGCTCTATCACTGCGACGACCTGGAAGATTTCTGGCGGGCATACCTCTTTATCGAGCGCCACCGCAGCTACGACAAGGTGGAGACGACAGAACAGGCCTACCAGGGAGGACGGGCCATCGGCCGTTTTGAAACACTGATCGCCGGACTGGACCCTGCGAGGATCTACGAGGTACTGCCCGGCTTCCACGACATGGAATTACGGCTGGAGAACTTTTACAGGGTCCTGGAAAAAGACCCGGAGAAGAGGGTCTCCGTCATCCGCGAAGATATACAGTTTGTCCTCGACCGGGCCGAAGAGATGATGACCATCCAACGCCTCGGCAAAGAGGGGAAGATCCCCCTGCGGATCACACACAACGATACAAAATTCAACAATGTGCTGCTTGATGAGCGTGATAAGAGCCTTTGCGTGATAGACCTGGATACCGTTATGCCCGGTTATATCCATTACGATTTCGGCGATGCGATCCGTACTTCTGCCAACTCGACCTTTGAGGATGAAAAAGACCTGGAGAAGGTATTTGTTCGTCTTGATTTTTTTGAAGCTTTTACCAAGGGCTTTCTGGAAGAGACCAGGAATGAACTGACTTCTGTGGAAAAGAATTATCTCGTTTTTTCGACACGTATGATGACATTCATTATCGGTTTACGCTTTCTGACCGACTACCTGGACGGGGACCATTATTTCAAGATTCATCATCCGGGTCATAACCTGGAAAGGGCCAGAGTGCAATTCAGGCTGGTGAAAAGCATGGAGGACCATCGGCAAGCGATGGAAAAAATAGTCGAAAAATTTAAGTAGATATTCAGATAATTACCTACGTAGGGAGCTACGTAGGTAATTATTTTTTATAGTACCTGCGATACCATGCTACAAAGCGTTTTATTCCCTTCTCCACCGGTGTTTCCGGTTGATAACCGGTAAGCTTTCTCAAAGCGGAAGTATCTGCCCAGGTGGCAGGAACATCCCCGGGTTGCATGGGCATTTTATGCAGGAGGGCCTCTTTTCCGAGACTTTGTTCCAGCGCCCTGATAAAGTCCATGAGTTTAACCGGTTTGCTGTTTCCGATATTCAGGATTCTGTAAGGTGCGGAGGAAGTGGCGGAGTCGGGATTGCGGGCATCCCAGTGCTTCGAAGGTACGGGAGGCAGCGACGAGACAGCAAGCACGCCTTTCACAATATCGTCCACATAGGTAAAATCTCTTTCCATGTTACCATAATTAAAAACATCAATGGGGGTTCCGGCCAGGATATTTTCAGTAAACAGGAAGAGGGCCATGTCGGGACGGCCCCACGGTCCGTACACGGTAAAAAAACGCAAACCTGTCGTCGGGATCCCGAACAGATAACTATAGGTATGAGCCATCATCTCATTGGATTTTTTGGTGGCGGCATAAAGACTGACAGGGTGATCTACGGGGCTGTGTTCGGAAAAAGGCATGGTTTTGTTCAGCCCGTACACACTGGAGCTGCTTGCATATATCAGATGATCCACCGGATGCCGGCGGCAGGCTTCCAGCACCGATAAGAAACCGTAGATATTACTGTCAAGATATGCTTCCGGATGGGTCAGGGAATACCGTACGCCGGCCTGGGCAGCCAAATGGATCACACGATCCGGTTTTTCCTGCTCAAAGAGGTGCATGACGGCATCCCGGTCTTCCAGGTTGATCCTGTAAAAACGATACCCGGGGTATGAGAGACTCTGCACCGGATGGTTCCAGGGAAGATGGTCCGGATCCATACCGATTTCCCGTAAACGGTTATATTTCAGACGGACGTCGTAATAGTCATTGATCTGATCCACACCCACCACCTCCTCTCCTGTGGCCAGAAGTTGTTGGACCACGTGAAAACCTATAAAGCCAGCTGTTCCGGTGACTAATACTTTCATAATATATCACTTGCTTATAATAATCAGATGCCCAGTCTGTTTATGATGTCATTCACGCATGCTTCCACGCTTTTTCCCGTTGTATCGATGGTCATTTCCGGATTTTCCGGTACTTCGTACGGATCGTCAATGCCCGTAAAATGTGTGATCTCCCCTGTCCTTGCCCGGTAATACAGGTTCTTGGCGTCACGACGTTCACATTCTTCCAGGGGGGTCGAAACATACACTTCGAAAAAATTTTTACAGTTGTTTCGTACAAAGTCCCGCGATTCCTGATAAGGAGAGATAAAAGAAGCCACCACGGAGATCCCGTTTTTTTCAAGTATGCCGGCCAGGAAACCGATCCTTTTGATATGCCGGTCTCTCTCTTCCCTGGTAAATCCCGTCTGAGGAAAGATGTTCCTTACAATATCGCCGTCAAGAAACTCTACAGGAATGTTCTTTTCTTTGAACTTTTTCACCACCTCTTTTGCAAGGGTTGTTTTTCCGGCGCCTGAAAGTCCCGTAAGCCATACGACGACAGGCAGATTATCCATTGAACTATTTCTCATAATTTTATGTTTTAAACATAATGCCCTAAAGCTGCGTATGCTGACTTATAGTTCTTATCCTTGTTAATCCCTGATGGACAAATTATCCAGTATCTCACTACATATAAATTCTGCGGTATGGCCATCCCCATAAAATTCGGGAAACCGGAGGCCTTTCTTCAACCAATATTTTTTAAAACCATCCAGTATTTTTTGTTTGTCTGCATCCACCAGCAGAGCTGTTCCATTGTTTATCAATTCCACCCATTCGGTCTCGGGTCTGAAAACCAGGCAGGCTTTTTTAAAAAAATGAGATTCTTTTTGTACGCCTCCCGAATCGGTCATGATGATCCCGGCGGTTTTTTCCAGGAGGGTCATTTCAAGAAAAGAAACAGGAGGAATGATTTTCAGGAAAGGGCTTTTCTTGATCTCTTCATGCAAGGATCCGTTTATGGAAGCAAGTGATTTCACCGCCCGCGGATGTAAAGGAAGCACCAACGGAATGCTGTAAATATTTCCAATGGCCAGCAGGGCCTCGAATAAAGCAGCCAGTCTTTCCGGGATATCCGTATTGTTATCACGGTGTATGGTCACCAGTGCAAAGGCATTGGCCTTTACCCCCAGCTTCTTCAGCAGTTGTTTCTTTTGCTCTGCCAGTTTCCCGAAAAAGAGGCTGTTGTCATACATGATATCTCCCGAATGGTATATTTTCGGATTATTAATGTGATAAGGGGGGGTGTTTTCAGGTGTAAAGCCTTCCCGGATCAGGTTTTTGAAGCCGGTAATGGTGGGAGAAAAAAGAAGAGTGGATACGTGGTCACACATGACCCTGTTGATCTCTTCGGGCATGTTTTTGTTAAAACTGCGCATGCCTGCTTCGATATGTATAACAGGAATGTGCATTTTTGCGGCTGCTATGCTGCCGGCCAGGGTTGAGTTGGTGTCTCCGTACAGGATGACCGCGTCGGGCTTTATCTCATGCAGCATCTCTTCGGTACGGATAATCATCGTACCGGTCTGTACCCCGTGTGAACCGGAACCGGCATGCAGGTTAATATCCGGTTTCGGGATCTTCAGCTCTTCAAAAAATACCTCCGAGAGCTTATGGTCATAATGTTGTCCGGTGTGGACTACCACTTCCCTGATCTTTTCGGAAAAAGGACCCGCTATTGCTCTGCTGATGGCAGAAGCTTTGATGATCTGGGGTCGTGCACCAACCAGATTAACCACCTTTAGCATACACTGTATTATTTTAAGGGTGCCAAGACATATCTGACAGGTACCTGACCTTTATTTTGCATAGTTTATGGCTCTAGTTTCTCTAATTACCGTTATTTTCACCTGTCCGGGATAAGTCATCTCGTCCTGTATCTTACGTGCGATATTGTAAGAAAGTTTTTCAGTATCCTGGTCTGACACCTGGTCGGCACCAACAATAACCCTCAGTTCCCTGCCTGCCTGGATGGCATAGGTCTTGGTCACGCCCGGATATTCCAGGGCCAGTTCTTCCAGGTCTTTGAGCCTCTTAATATAGGATTCGACCACCTCTCTGCGGGCACCCGGGCGGGCTCCGGAGATAGCGTCACACACCTGTACAATAGGTGCCAGCAGTGTGGTCATCTCCACCTCGTCATGGTGCGAACCGATGGCATTGCAAACTTCAGGATTTTCCTTGTATTTTTCAGCCAGTTTCATCCCCAGGATAGCATGAGGCAGTTCCGGCTCATCATCCGGCACTTTGCCGATGTCGTGCAGTAGTCCGGCGCGTTTGGCCAATTTTGGATTCAGGCCCAGCTCGGAGGCCATGATAGCGCATAGGTTGGCGACTTCTCTGGAGTGCTGCAGCAGGTTCTGACCGTAAGAAGAACGGTATTTCATTTTTCCAACCAGGCGGATAAGTTCGGGATGCAGTCCGTGAATGCCCAGGTCAATGGCTGTTCTCTTTCCCACTTCAATGATCTCTTCTTGGATCTGTTTGTAAGTTTTCTCCACCACTTCCTCAATCCTGGCCGGGTGGATCCTGCCATCGGTTACCAATTGATGCAGGGCCAAACGAGCGATTTCGCGACGCACCGGGTCAAAACAGGAGAGCAGGATAGCTTCCGGGGTGTCATCCACGATAATCTCAACGCCGGTAGCTGCTTCCAGCGCTCTGATATTTCTTCCTTCACGACCGATGATACGTCCTTTGATCTCGTCCGATTCAATATTAAACACCGTAACGGCGTTCTCTATGGTTGTCTCTGAGGCCACACGCTGGATTGTTTGCACCACAATGCGCTTGGCTTCTTTGTTGGCAGTCATTTTAGCCTCATCTATGATCTCGTTGATATACGACATGGCTTCCGTTTTGGCTTCATCCTTCAGGGAAGAAATCAATTGAGTCTTGGCATCTTCGGCAGAGAGGCCGGAGATCGCTTCCAGTTGTTCCACCTGGCGTTTATGCAGCTTGGCCAACTCCTCATTCTTTTTTTCCACCAGGTGCAACTGGTTTGTAATGTTGGTTCTTATTAATTCCAGTTCCTTTTCTTTCCGTTGTGTCTCTTCATATTTATGGTTCAGCGCAGTTTCTTTTTGTTTAAAACGCTGTTCGGCTGCAGCCAGTTTATTGTTTCTTTCATTGATAAATTTTTCATGTTCTGCTTTCAGTTGCAGGAACTTTTCTTTAGCCTGCAGGATTTTATCCTTTTTGATTACTTCGGCTTCCGTACGGGCTTCCGACAGTATTTTTCTTTGTTTTTGTTTCAGTGCTTTGGAAAAAAACAGGTACGCCAGTCCTATCCCCACCAGGAAGGCGGCTACAGAAACAATTTCAAACAATAGCAATGATACTTGTGTCAGTAAAATCATGATCAGTCAGTTTTAATTTTTTAACAAAAAAGCCCGCCAATTTCTATAATTCCGGTAAAACCCCAATTCGACATGGGTGGAGCTGCCATAAACATTCCGGCTTCCACTGCCTTCCGAAGAAGGATTCGCACAAGGCGGATTGAGGCCTGTCGTACCGTTTACGAGCGTGACTCCAATAACAGTAGTGTTGAGTTTTCAGCGGAGTTATAGAAATTAAGCGGGCTAACTTAATTTTTTATATGTATGTAAAAGAACGTGTATTACTTATTCAGATATTCTTCCAGCTCTTTGTTTAATTCCTGAATATCTTCCAGGATGGGAGATATATCGGCATTTTTTTCGCAATCAATCAATTTTACTACAAACTGCAGTGCCGCCATGGCTAAAAAATCCTGAGAATCCTTGTCTGCGTACCGCTGTTTATACTGCAGTACCTTTTCATTGATCATTCTGGCAGCCCTGCGAATCTTCTCCTCATCCAACCGGTCAATCTTCAGTGGATAATATCTGTCAGTAACATTTACCCTTATTGTAAACTTCTCTTCCATAACTCACACTCAACATACTCCTTTAACGGTTCAACAGGCCTATACACCTGTCCAGATCCCGTATTATTACATTTATCTTGTCTCTGGCTCCGTCATTGCCCGTACCAATGCCCGAGATAGACTTTGCCAGTTTCAATGTTTCAAATTTTGTTTCCAACGCCTCCAGTTCCCTTTTTTTAATATTTATCTCCTCTTCCTTCTTTTTCAGCTCTTCCCTTAATGCTTTGTTCTCAGTCGTATATCGCTGCAACAAGGTAATCATTTTTTTGATTTTTCCTCTCAGCTCTCTCAAAATTTCGTCTGCAACCATAACGAAACTATTTTATTACAAAATTAATATTGCTGACGGAAATACAAAAAAAAAGAAGTAGGTATTTCCATACAATGGCAATTAATTTTTAGTTTTGCGCTCTTAACTTGTTTATTATGTTGCGAAATATTCATATACGTATTTTTCCGATATTTTTTCTTTTGCTCACCGGGGTATCCGGAATGGGACAAAAACAAAATGTCCGGTTCAGTTCACCTGTACATTTTCCCATCTATCTCTCTTCCAATTTTGGGGAGATAAGACCGGATCATTTTCATTCGGGCATTGACATTAAAACAAACGGCAGAGCCGGAGAAAAGATTTATGCCATAGAAGATGGATTTATCTCCAGGATAAAAGTGGCGGTATCGGGTTTTGGTAAGGCTGTTTATGTTACACATCCCAATGGCTACACCTCGGTTTACTGTCATCTGAGCCGTTTTACGGACGAAGAGACTGCTTACGTCATGCAGCAACAGTACCGTCATAAAAGTTACACCATGGACTTATCTCTGCCTGCCGGACTTTTCAGGGTTAAAAAAGGGCAATTGATTGGTTTTTCCGGAAATACAGGAAATTCTTTCGGGCCCCATTTACATTTTGAGATCCGGGAAACCCGAAAAGAGGCTCCGGTCAATCCTCTGCTTTTTTCTTTTCCTGTAAAAGACACCATTGCTCCCAGGATATACAGGCTGTATCTCTATCCTGAAAGTCCTCTCACGCTGATAAACAACCGGCATAGCAGAAACATCATAAGAACCCGGCCAGCAGGTGCCCGCCGGTACGTTATTCCGGATACGCTGGTGCATGTCACAGGCCCTTTCTCCCTGGGACTGGAAGCTCAGGACTATATGAACGGATCGCACAATCGCTGCGGCATTTATTCTTTCAGGATGTTGCTGGACCGTCAGGACTTTTTTTATTATACGATGGATGAGTTTACGTATAACGAATCGAGATACATCAATAGTTATATTGATTACAGGGAAAAGGTGAAAAACAACAGAAATGTAATCCGGACGGTTATCCTGCCCAATAACAGGCTTGATATCTACAGGAAGGTGAGGGACAAAGGGATCGTTTCTTTATCTGGTGACGGGATACACCGCATTGACTTTATTCTTTCCGATATTCACGGTAACACTTCCCGATTTCATTTTTATGTGGTGAAAACGGAAAGATCCGTTACCCTGAAGGCCACTCCCCCTCCGGGGAATTATCTTTCAAGGATGTATTGGGACCGGGACAATTATTATGCCTTTGACGGTTTCCGGATATACATCCCCAAAGGAGCGCTGTATGACACACTCGACTACACCATGAAGATAGCCTCTCCCCTGCCCCGCAGCTATGCTCCGGTATATATCGTACATAGTCCGTATGTGCCTCTCCAGAAAGCTTGTACCATACGCATTACCCCCGACAGCTTCCCGGCAGGCAAAGCGGATAAGCTGCTGATCGCGGAGGTGAGCAACTCCGCCCGCCCCAAAGCCCGCGGCGGACAATGGAACAGCAAAGAGGTGACCGGCAAGGTGATACACTTCGGCAAATATACTTTGCTCATCGACACTCTTCCCCCCACGATACACCCCCTTTTCCCTTCCGGAAAAACAGACCTCTCAGCCTATGATCATATCTCTTTCATCATTCGCGACAAGCTGTCGGGAATATCATCCTATAACGGCTACATCGACGGTAAATGGGCCCTCTTTGAATATGAGCCTAAGAAAGACAGACTGCGCTATTACTTCGATAAAGAACGGGTACCGGCCGGAAAAATGCATCAGGTAAAACTGGTTGTCACCGACGAACGCGGCAATGAGGCAGTGTATGAGAAAGAGCTGTATTGGTGACGTTGAAAGGTTGATCCGCCTGCGCTTCTGCTGACGTCGCAGCTTCGGTGAAAGAAAAAGGTTTAAGCGTAGCCGAAACGGAATCATCCAGTCCAATTAATACCGGTTTGCCGGGGTTAATAGGTGGAAAAAAGTTGAAGAGGTAAAAAACCTCAAACATCTAACCGAGAACCTCAAAACTGCCATCGCTCTGCAGGATACCAATGACGGCGGCTGTGAAGCAATATAATACAGCCCGTGTAGCGGGCTTCGCGGCACAGCTCTTATTTTCGTGCCCAAAAGGCACTCATTACACTCACGTCAGCGAGCTAATTTTAGTTACTTGTCTGTCTGTTATGGCACAAGCCATTCCGATGGCAGGAAGATAACTCCCCACGCATCACTTCCACAACTTATCCGGATACACCCCTTTGTCCACAAGTTCCCGGATCTTTTTGATCACCACCGGTTTGTCCTCTTTGTAGGTTACGCCAAACCATTCTTCGGCATTAGGTAACACTTTCATGCGTATCTTGCCGGTGCGGATGAGTACCGATACCGGCAGGGGGATAAAGAACTCGGCTTTGAGATCAGCGGCATGATCCCGGATAAAACCGGTAAACTGTCGCTCCAGTTCGGGAAAGATATTCGGATGGAAGCACCAGAAATTCATGGAGACCGGTTCTGATCCGGTAAACTCCGTGGCAGAACCATCTTCGAGCAGGGAGATGATCTTCCCTCCTTCGCGGTAGATCTTCGTATGTTCAGTCACCTCTTCCAGGTAGCCATCGTTGCTGGTCTTACAGACACCCCGCGCCACGGATCCATTGTCAGATAGGGTGTTGTCGAGGCGGTAACCTACCATGGCATATTCATATGGATCCTTATTTTCCATAAGAAAAGCGGCTGTCTGACGGTAGGCCTGCGGACCGTAAAAGTCATCGGCGTTGATGACGGCGAAGGGCTCTTTTATCTTTTCTTTGGCCACGAGGACAGCATGACCCGTGCCCCAGGGCTTTTTCCTTTCCGGAGGCACCTCGATCCCTTCGGGCACCATATCCAGTTCCTGATGTACAAAGTCAAACGGGATTTTTCCTGTCAGACGGGGTTCGAAAAAGCTTCTGATATCTTTCTCAATATTCTTTCTGATGACAAAGACGATCTTTCCATACCCTGCGCGTATGGCATCATAAATGGAATAATCAATGATAGCTTCTCCTCCGGGTCCCACTTTGTCAATTTGTTTAAGGCCTCCGTAACGGCTGCCCATCCCTGCAGCCAACACTAAAAGAACAGGTTTCATAACTCAAGTTTTTTTGTCCATGGATTCAATGTGCCAAAAGTAAAAAAAACCGGTACATTTTTGTATTTTTACCCAAAATTTAACGATCCGGTTTGAAAAATCAGGAAACATATGCCATCGGGCTGATGTCAGGGACTTCCCTTGACGGACTTGACCTGGTGCTGGCAGCTTTTACAGAAGTTTCCGGTCATTGGCGCTACTCCATACTCAAGGCGGATACGCGATCCTATTCCCAAACCTGGAAGCAGGATCTTACTGCTGCCCCCGAAATGTCAGGGGAAGACCTGATCGCTTTGCATAAATCGTATGGAAAATACTTGGGAGAACAGGTCAATGATTTTCTTAAAGATACGAGCCTGATACCCCGGTTGGTTGCTTCGCACGGCCATACGGTGTTCCATCAGCCTGCTACGGGTAAGGTCTTTCAACTGGGCGACGGCAATGTGTTGGCTGCCATTACAGGGATGCCAGTGGTTTTTGACTTTCGTTCGCTGGATGTGGCCCTCGGAGGTCAAGGAGCCCCTCTGGTGCCGGCCGGTGACCGGTGGCTGTTTTCCGAATATGCCTATTGCCTCAACCTGGGCGGGTTTGCCAACATATCCTACGAAACGAATCAAGGCAGGATCGCCTTTGATCTGTGTCCCGTTAATCTGGCACAGTCTTACGTTATCCGGCCTACCGGGAAAGAGTATGACAAAGACGGCGAAACCGGACGAAGGGGGTCCGTGGATACCGTGCTGCTGAAATGTTTGGACCGTCTGGACTATTACCGGCTCCCTCCGCCTAAATCCCTGGGACGGGAATGGCTGGAGTCTCATTTTTATCCTTGTCTGGATAAATCTTCCGCCTCCACGAAGGATAAATTGCGTACTGTGTATGAGCATATATCCAAAGAAATATGTCGTACGATCCAACCCGGGCCATCGTCAAAAATGCTGGTGACAGGCGGGGGCGCACACAATATATTCCTGATGGAATTGTTATCTAAGAAATGTCCTGTGGAGATTGTGGTTCCGGATGAGAAAATCATAAACTATAAAGAAGCGCTTATTTTTGCTTTTCTGGGTGTGTTGCGCATGGAAAACAGGACGAACTGTCTTGCTTCCGTTACGGGAGCCAAAAAAGATAGCAGCAGCGGCCTTATTGTATATTCCGATTGATAAATACAAATGATAAACTATGAAAAATTTTGTTGCTTATAATCCGGTTCAGTTACATTTTGGAAAAAATATTACCGACAGTCTGGGATCCATCACCTCAGAATACGGAAAAAATGTATTACTGGTCTATGGCCGGAATTCGGCCAAAAAATATGGTTACTATCAGCGTATTACCGGTGATTTGGCAAAAGCAAATCTTGAGATCACCGAATTCTCCGGGATACGTCCCAATCCGCTTGCCTCGGATGTGGACAGGGCAGTTGCTCTGGCTCGGGAGAAAGGCATAGAGGTGATCGTAGCCCTGGGAGGCGGGAGCGTCATTGACTCGGCCAAGATTATGTCCGTGTGCATACCGGAGAACCTGAAAGCCTGGGATGTGATGACCGGCAAGGCAAGACCCATGAAAAACGTTCCTCTAATCACGGTCTTAACCCTCGCGGCTACAGGTACGGAGATGAATGACGCTGCCGTTTTGCAGGATTTTGATGCCGTGGCAAAAAGAGGCTACAAAAACCCCCTGAATTTCCCGAAACATTCTTTCCTGGATCCTTCCTTTACCGCAACGGTTTCCAAGGATTATACCGCTTACGGGATTGCAGACCTGATCGCACATGCGCTTGAAGCTTTTTTCGGAGACAGTGAGGTGGATCTTGTGGACCGTTTCGTGGCTGAGATTATTAAGGATGCCATGCACTGGGGACCCCTGGCATTAGATGCGCCCGACAAGTACGAATACCGTGCAAATATCATGCTCGATGCCACCTTCGCACTTAATGGCGTTACCTTGTACGGACGTACTACAGGGGATTGGGGTGTTCATGCCATTGGACATGTGCTCTCTCTGTTGTATGATATACCGCACGGGGCTACCTTATCGATTGCTTACCCTGCCTGGCTTAAACTTATGAAAAAAAGAATCCCGGAAAGAATCTCAAAGCTTGGTGAATTGTTATTTAACACCTCCAGCCCGGACGCAACCATACATGAGCTTATCAAATTCTTCGTTTTTATAAAATCACCGGTAAATCTTACGGATGTGAATATTGACAACGCTAAAAAAGCAGAGATATTCAATCAGCTTGTAAAGAACAGGGCCTCGGGATTGGTTCATTTTCTCAAAAAAGAAGATCTGGAACAAATTGTCAATTACATGATGTAAAGAATTTCCGAATGCAATGTAATGTTCCTTTTTTCTTTTTTATTTTTGTCTCTTTATTTGATAATCGAAATTAGGTTTATCTGAACAAGATGCGCTTTTGATTATAATGCAGTTTGTTTCATGTTCCTTCCTTCATCTTTCTCCCGAAAGAGACAAGGATGCGGAGGGATAAAAAAAATTAACGATGAACAAGATGAAAAATTACTTTAGAATCGCTTTCCTGGCTCTCCTCCCCTATTTGTTTATAACGCATTCAGGCCAGGCCTGTACCAATTTTCTCATCAGTCCCGGTGCTGCGGCAGATGGTTCTGCCATGATCACCTATGCTGCTGACAGCCATGTTTTATACGGTGAGCTCTATTTCTGGCCTGCCATGGATTATCCGGAAGGCAGCATGCTGGAGGTTTATGAATGGGATACTGGCAAATACCTGGGCAGGATCAAACAGGTTAGACATACTTATTCGGTGGTGGGTAATATGAACGAACACCAGGTAGCTATAGGAGAAACCACTTACGGCGGCCATGAAGCACTGGTGGATACCACGGCCATCGTGGATTATGGAAGCCTGATGTTTATCACCCTGCAGCGTGCGAAGTCCGCCCGGGAGGCTATCAAAACCATGGCGGAGCTTGTGGCACAATACGGTTATTACAGTGAGGGGGAATCTTTTTCTATTTCAGATCCTAACGAAGTGTGGATCATGGAGATGATCGGAAAGGGTCCCGGGAACACAGGGGCTGTCTGGGTTGCACGCAAAGTGCCCGACGGATATATATGCGGCCACGCCAACCAGGCCCGGATCACCACGTTTCCCCAGGAAAAAAACAGCAAGGTTTCTATTTCCTCAAAACATCTGGACAAGATTTTTGATCCGTCTGTCACCACGGTATATGCCGCAGATGTAATCAGTGTAGCTAAAAAACACGGTTATTTCAAGGGAAAAGATAAAGACTTCAGCTTTGCCGATGCCTATGCTCCTCTTAATTTTGGCGGGGCCCGCTTTTGCGAAGCACGGGTCTGGTCCGGTTTCAACAAGGTGGCTTCCGGTATGGATAAATATCTGCCCTATGCCATGGGAGAAGATTTTACCAACCGTATGCCTCTGTGGGTAAAACCCGATAAAAAACTGACGGTGCATGATGTTATGGAGATGATGCGGGATCATTTTGAAGGAACTCCCATGGATATGACCCTGGATATGGGCGCCGGTCCTTTTGCCTGTCCTTACCGCTGGCGCCCGCTTACCTGGAAGGTGGATGGCAAGACTTATTTCAATGAACGGGCTATCTCCACGCAGCAGACAGGTTTTTCTTTTGTGGCACAAAGCCGTAGGTGGTTGCCCGATCCGCTCGGAGGAATCTTCTGGTTTGGGGTGGATGACACCTACTCAACGGTATATACGCCCATGTATTGCGGAATCAATAAAGTGCCACATGAATATGAAGAAGGCAACGGCAGTATGATGGAGTTTAGTCCTGATGCTGCTTTCTGGGTGTTTAACCAGGTCTCCAACTTTGCTTATACACGCTATAACGTAATTATTCCGGATATCCGGAAGGTGCAATATGAACTGGAGATGAAATATATCAATGAAGTAAAAGGCATTGACATGGCTGCTTCCGACTTGTATGCCAAAGACCCGGCCATGGCCCGGAAATTTCTGACGGATTATTCTGTCCTGCAGGGAAGCAACACGGTGCAAGTATGGAAGAAGTTGTATGCCTATCTCTTCACACGGTATATGGACGGGAACATCAAGGAAAAGGTTGAGGTTCCCAAAGGATACCGTTTCCACAATCCCAAACTGAGCCAACCCGGTTACGGAGAAGACTGGTACCGGAGGATTGTGAAAGATACCGGCACCAAATTTATCTATAAATCTTCCGGTGAAGGACATTAAAAACGTGGCTGCAGAGATGAGGGCAGACTTGCTTCTGGTCCTGACCGTCTTTCTGATGACGACAGGGTGCCAGTATGCTCCCAAATGTCTTGAACCGTATGATGTTACCCTTCATGCACGCTTTGTAACCCTGGCCGGCACACAGGAGAAAGACACACTGCTGCAGAATGCGGATATTTACGGTATAGGCAGGGAAGACAGCCTCATCACCGCAGGAAAAGAATCTTTCAGTAAGATAGATTTTCCCCCGGACCCCAACCGGAATCATTGCAGTTTTATCTTTCGATATAACGGACTGTACGATACCCTTGTGTTCTCTTATCTGAGGTCTGTCAGACTTCTCTCCTATGAGTGCGGTTATATCCAGGAATACAGGAACCTTAAGGTGGAATATACCATGCATCAGATCGATTCCATTGCCGTGGTGGATACACTGATTTCCAACAAAGATGATGAGAATATTAAGATATATCTTTTCCGTCACTAGCCTGTTGCTGGTTCTGCCTGCTTTCTCACAGAAGCAGGGAACGGAGGCCATGCGGTACGGAGGGATCCGTATCGGCGTGGACCTGGTTCCTTTCGTCGGCTATTTTCTCACACCCCCGCAAAAAGGCGCTGCTTTTACCATGGATGCCGAATTTCGTGACGGGTGGTTTGCGGTAATCCATGCAGGCTATCTGAACTTTAACAAGGAAGAAGCCGACTATACGTACCACAATGACGGACGTTATCTGAAATTCGGGATAAATCACAATTTTGTTCCCCGGGAACCCGGTGAAAGTGAGATCATTTTCTGGGGATTGGGGATTGCCACGGGTGTTTTTACCCAATCGGCCGATCCTGTGGTGGTACGGAACGGTTACTGGGGAGATTATGTGACATCGGTAGGTCCGGTAAAAATGCGTCCTTTCTGGGCCGAAATGACCGCCGGCATCCGGGTTGAAATGTTCAGGAACTTCTTTATGGGATGGAATGTGCGGGGACGTTTCCTGCTACAACTTCCCAATAAAACACCGGAACCTTACATTGTGCCCGGTTACGGGTATGCCGGGAAGAGTTTTTCCGTCGGTTTTAACTATACCCTTTCCTTCCGGATCCCATACAAGATCAAAGTGATAGAGAAGAAAAAGAAGGAAACAGAGGAAGAGGAGAAGAAATGATTTGTGACCGGTGCTTGTCATTCAATGGTCCTTTGTTCTCTTGTTGAACGTTATTAGATCTTCATTTCGCGGATACGCCCGTATGACTCCGGTCGGACGGGTGAAATCACTAATTTCCATACCAATCATTGTATGACAACCGTAATATTACTGAATGACTACTATATGACCATCATATTATTCTTTACTTTCCACTAATCCGGTACGTCCGCCAATATCATTCTTCATCGATTTTGTTGCCGTGCTCCAGCAGATACTGTTCTGCTTCGACGGACCAGAGGCCGTGGTTTTCTTTTGTGATCACAGCCAGCCGGGCAAAGAGCGGATCGTTTTCCCCTTTTTCTTCGAAGTCATCAATGGCGGTCAGCGGCAAGCTGAGATGGGTGTAAATCAGTTTTTTTCCGCCGGGGATATGAGGCAGGTTGAGGGTGGTGTTGATCACGGCATCCAGTCCCCCGATATGGGTGACCAGTCCGGAGGGATCCAGTCCCCGGGCGAACAGTTCGAGTGCTTCGATCATATCCTCGTTATTGCCGCCGCTGGTGCCTGTGATATGGGTAGAAGCATAATGGACATTGTAAAAATTAAGAGGTGCTTTGAAATCGGGGCTGGTAGGTCCGGCAAAGAAGTTCAGGCAACCGTCGCGTGCGAGCAGGCTGTCGCCCTGTTCGATTACTGCCGCCACGGGAGCAAAAACGAAGACATCATGGTATCCTTCTCCCCCGGACAGGTCTTTGAGATAAACTACGGGATCATCTATGGCAGCGGTGTTTACATAGTGTAGTTCCACTCCATAGCGGGTTGCTGTTTCAGGAGAGTAAAGCCTGGAGGCACGTTCCAAACGGTCCTTGTCGATATCTGTCACCACCAGCAGACGGGGTGTGCGGTCGGAGAAAATAGCATAGTTGATGGCTGCCAGACCCATCGGGCCGGCGCCGGCCAGGATGGCCAGGTTGCCTCCTTTCTTTATGCCCATAAGATGATCATAACTACCCGGACGGGTATGGTAGCTGGCGTGAAAAGCTCCGATCACACAGGACATGGGCTCTGAAAGAGATGCCGGAAAAAACCCTTCACCGTTGTAAGGCAGCAGACAGTTCATCTCCATCACTTCATTGGGGATCAGTACATAGGTGGCATCGCCGCCGATGTAACGGTACGAATATCCAGGTGCATCCAGACTCCCTTTGTAGTTCAGTGCCGGCTGGATGGAGAATTTTTGTCCCGGCCGGTAGCGATCCTGCCATTTTGTGCCTACTGACAGGATCACCCCGCTGAATTCATGACCTATCATTGTCGGATGTTCGTGCACGTCATCGGGAACTCTCTTATGATCGGCACCCTGTTTGGCGGCTTTGTAGGTGGACATGCAGATGCTGTCGGAAACAACCCGGGCCAGGATTTCGTTTTCTTTCATCGGAGGAAGATCGAATTCTTCCAGGCGCAGGTCTTCTTTTCCGTAGATTCTTACCGCTTTTGTTTTCATAAAAAGTGATTGGTTTTTGAATATTGTGTGAATATGCCTTCGGTATGTTCTTTGCGGCTGCACCGCGAAATAGTGTCCATCATTCTATCATTAACTCATTCTATCATTGTCATTTCAGCATCACCTGTCCCCCTGTCACAGGCAAAGCCTGGCCGGTTTCATATTCCTGTTCGATAAGGTATTTTAAGGCTTTGTACACGTCTTCCACGAAACAGCCTCTTTTCATAGGCACCCTGTTCTCATAATGTTTTCTCACATCTTCTATGCTTTTGGCACCTGGAACCTTCCCTGTTTTGAGGTATTGCACAAACAGTCCTTTTTCCGGATCCGACCATAACGGACCGTCAAAGAAATTCCCGGGACAGACTGCATTTACCTTAATGTTATCCGTCACCAGCTCCAGGGCAAAAGACTGGATCAGTCCGATGCTCCCGAATTTACTGCCGGCATAAGCAAAGTTTCTGTTGCTGCCCTGCAGTCCTGATTTTGAATTGATCTGGACAATATCCATAAAATATCCGGGGTGGTATTTATGCTGGGTTTTCATCACGCGGGCGGCGTATTTTGTTCCCAGGTACAGGCCTTTGTAATTAACCTTTGTCAGAAAGTCAAAAGCTTCTTCCTCCAGGGTTTCCAGATCGCCGGCTTTCAGTACGCCGGCATTACTGACAAAGATATCCAGTCCTCCGAAGGCAAAGACCGTTTGACGGATCATGGTATCCATGGAGTTGCTGTCGGTGACGTCCACCGGAATAAAAACGACCGCTTCATTGCCTGTTTTTTCGATAATCTTCTTCACGCTTTCCCCGCCGGTTTTTCTGTTGATGTCCGCCACAACCACACAGGCCCCTTCAGCGGCAAAATGTTCTGCCAGGCCTTTTCCGAAACCCTGAGCTGCCCCGGTGATCACCACGATCTTATCTTTCACCGTGCTGTCTTTTTTCGCTCCGGCATTAGCCGATGTATGCTCCTGCAATGCGTCGTTCACTTCGGAAAAACTGATTCCGGCAGCTAGTAACCCGGCGTCTTTCAACATGATGAGCCGGTACCCTTCGCGGATGTCGCGCAGAATATCCTGTATGATTTTTTCCTTGTTCAGGCCTTCCGGTTCCAGCCAGGTTACTTCTGGCCCCTGCCACGATTTTTGCCATTGCTCAAACTTCCCTTTGGTACGGGATGCGCTCAACATGTCTTCGTTACGGTTAAGTTTAAGGATCCATGGCTTGCGGGCATTCAGGGAGACCCTGACTGCAGGCAATATTTCATAAGCCAAGTTGTATTTCATTTTTTTTTCCATCATCCTGACTTTATCTGATCGTTAGAAAATAGCCCATGACGGCTTTACCCAGTTGGATAAAATAATCTCTTTTTGCAGTATGGCAGGTTCCGTCGCAGGAACAATAACCTTCTTCTCCGCGGGCCGTCAGATATTGATGGGCAGCCACCACACAGGAAGAGCGCCAGGAGATTTCACGAAGAGATTCCGGCAAGGGGACTCCGTTGCGGCAGGAAACGGTTAACGGCATCATCACAGGTGTGTTGTGTTCGGTTCCAAACAGAACCAGGAAGCCCCTGTTGAAAAAATATTCTGCATATTCTGCAAGCTGGGAACACTGATTTCTGCCCGGAATGAATTCCACGGCATGTATGCCCATCATCTCCAGTTTTACCGCCAGTTTTTCCCTGGGAAATTCAAAATCCGTGATCTCCTCATTCGGATTATCCAGCAACACCGGATAACAGGGGATTCCTCCCGATTCCAGAATAAATCTCCGCACCGTAGATACCGGAAGAAACACATCCGGATCTTCGGGGATAAAAGCGGGACCTCCCCTTTTTAACAATCGGCTTCGTATTTCATTTTCCAGTCTGGCTGTTTCATCGGGGCGGGCGACAGGAGATTGCCCTTCAAAGAGACGGGTGTATATATCCCTTTGTTTTTCCGGGTCATCATCGTTACGGTTTACAGCCAGCCGGATGGCTTTGGCGACATGCCTTTCCCGTACCAGCCCCCGGGCGAGGTTGCTTTTTATATCTTCGAAAGATATCTGCAGGCCCGGGACGGTCTTTTCAAAATGCTGATTCACTTTTTCCACCATCCGGCGAACCTGTTCATTGCTGCGGGCAACCAGATCATCCAGGAAATTTTCTTTTCCACAAGGGGGAATATAAGGAAAGCGCAGCCCTTTTCCACTGAAATAGGTACGTCCGGGATTGTCAGGATCATTTACCCGTATGCCGTTTTGCTGCTCTTCTTCCAGCAGACCGATAAACTCTATATTAAACAGGGGGAAAACATGGTGCTCCAGTCCCAGCCTGTAAAAATCCTCATATCCGTTCATCGTATTAAAATCATTGATACCCAAAACCTTCACATTTTCTTCCACGGCCATGCGGAAAGGTTGTTCCAGGCTAGAAAAAGCACTGAAAGAAAAAGGAGTATGAATATGCGCATTGACGTTTAGTACCTTATCGTTGCGGTATGCCATCAGTTCTTCTGGAGCGGGGAAGTCTATGAATGTCGGGGTTGGAATATTGTGGTTCATGATATTAGGTTTAACCTTCGAGTGAAAATTTCCAAGACGTTTAAATATGTATTTAAATAGGTATTTAAATATTTATTTAAATAAATATATTATTTTACCATTGCAGGGCCTCATCCGGAGTGCCGGCCAGGTTTAGGGTGATCCAGTCGGCATTTTTCATTTTTTCGGCCGTAAAGCTTGTCAGCAGTCCCAAAACCCTTGCACCTGTTTTTTTCCCGGCTTCCACACCGGCCGGAGCATCTTCCACTACCAGGCAAGAGGCCGGAGGAAGGTTTAGTTTTCCGGCTGCTTTCAGGTAAATATCCGGAGCGGGTTTTTTGTGCACCACATCTTCGGCGGTTACCAACGCATCAAACAAACCCTGCGACAAGCCTGTCTCCGTCAGATTTATCTCCAGCTTAATACGATCGGCACTGGTTGCTACTGCCAGTTTCAACGCTTTGCTGCGGCACGTATCAATAAAAGACCGTACCCCGGGCAATAATTTCAACTTTCCTTTGACGATCTCACCATATATTTCATAAACTCTCTGTTTGGCTTCCTGAGGATCCAGTGGAAAATTGTATTTTTCCGCCACCCCGCCCAGGTAACGTATCTCGCCCATACCGGTAAAAGGGATAAAATCGGAGATGTCCACCTTCAGGCCTTTTTCCCGGAACATTTGCACGGAAGCCAGGGCAATATATTTTTCCGTATCCACCAGTACCCCATCCATATCAAACAAAACACCTTTCAGCATGGTCATTAATTTAAGACACAATATCCCCTACTCTGTTCATTACGAACTTCGGCTTGTATGGAAAGTCTTTTATAGTGTCCACAGAAGATATTCCACTGAGAACAAGCAGGGTGTCTATTTCGGATTCAATACCTGCGATAATATCGGTATCCATGCGGTCCCCAACGATAATGGAGTCTTCCCTCCTGACGCCCAATCGTCTTAAAGCGATTCTCATCATCAGGGGATTGGGTTTCCCGACAAAATAGGCCTGTTTTCCGGTGGCCAGTTCTATGGGTGAAATCAGTGCTTTGGTGGAGGGGGCTATACCGTTTTCCACAGGACCTGATACATCGGGATTTGTTCCGATCAGTTTGGCTCCTTTGATCACCAGGTTCACCGCCTGTTCCAGTTTCTCATAGCTGTAGTTGCGTGTATCTCCCACGATCACATAATCCGGGTCAATGTTGTTCATTGTATATCCCACGTTGTACATGGCATTGATCAGGCCTGCTTCGCCGATGATGAATGCTGTTCCTTTAGGGTGTTGGGAAGAGAGGAACTGTGCAGTAGCCAGTGCGCTGGTATAAAAGACATTACGGTCCACATCTATACCCATACGGTGCAGTTTCTCCTGTAGTTCACGGGGAGTCCGTTCGCTGGAGTTGGTCAGAAAGAGAAAGTGTTTCTTTTCCTTTTTCAACCATTTCACAAAATCCTTTACGCCAGGCAGCAAACGATCTCCATGATAAATAACCCCGTCCATATCGGAGATAAACCCTTGCTTCTCCCGGATATATTTTTTAATTTTTTCCAGTTCCATTATTGTACAGCTTAATTTTCTTCAAAAATAAGACAATCCTGTGGATTCGGCAGAGGATTTATCAATAAAGCATGCTTAAATTCCTTGTCTTTTCTGTAGCAGCAGGTTATCATTGGTATAATTGTTCTTCACCTTATGTCCTTCCAGGGGCATGATTCTTTCGTGGATGGCATCCACGATCCAGTCGGGTTGCGGAAAGAAGAAATGTTCCAGTTCATGAGCCGGAGTGATCCAGTTGCGAGATGCCACCACTACAGGCGGGGCATCCAGGTCGTCGAAAGCCAGGTCGGCCACCGATTGTGCCATATCCTTCAGGTAAGATCCTCTTTCGGTAGCATCTCCGGTGATCACGATCTTTCCCGTTTTTCTGACCGATTCCAGCACGAGGCTGTAGTCAAATGGAACGAGACTGCGGGCGTCAATCACCTCGGCGGCGAGGTTGTACTTATCTTGCAGGATATCGGCTGCCTCCAGGGCCCGGTAAAGGGTTGCCCCGACGGAGAGTATCGTAATATCTTTGCCTTTTCGTTTGATATCCGGCTGGCCAATAGGAACTTCATAATAGTCTTCCGGCACACCTCCGGCGTGGAAATATTCTCCGACGTCATAGATTCGCTGGCTTTCGAAGAATACCACCGGGTCGGTACCCTGCAGGGCAGCATTCATCAATCCTTTGGCATCGTAGGGTGTAGCCGGGAAAACCACTTTCAGGCCGGGAATATGAGCTACCAAAGAGGTCCAGTCCTGAGAATGCTGTGCTCCGTATTTGGATCCCACAGATACCCTCAGCACCACGGGCATCTTGAGTATCTGGCCGCTCATGGCCTGCCATTTGGGCATCTGATTGAACACTTCGTCTCCGGAACGGCCGAGAAAATCGCAATACATAATCTCGGGGATTACCCGGCCGCCGCACATGGCATAACCGATGGCTGTTCCCACGATAGCTCCTTCGGATATGGAAGTGTTGAACAACCTGTGATAAGGCAGGGCTTCCGTCAGACCGCGATACACGGCAAAAGCTCCTCCCCAGTCACGGTTTTCCTCTCCGTATGCGATGAGTGTGGGATCTTTGTAAAAACGGTCCAGGATCGCCTCAAAGATCCCGTCACGCAACTGATAGGTTTTTAACTTTGAAAAGGTTTTTCCGTTTTTGTCAAGAGCAAATCTTTCTTTTCGTCCCAGTTGTTGTAGTCTGGGATTTTCTTCCTTAGGTATCAGCACCTCCGGTGTCCGGTCTTCCATCTTCTCCACCGAACCGTTTGAGAACATCAATTCCCCGATCTCGTCAGGGTTACTGACCAGGTCCATGCGGGGCGAAACGGAATCATCCACTGCCCATGTAAGCACTTTCTTCAGGCGTTCCGTAATCCCTTTGCGCAGGGTTTCTATTTCATCTGCGGTAACGATCCCGTTTTTTTCCATTTCGTTCTCAAAAAACCTCAGGGAATCCTGTTCCATCCAGGCTTCAATTTCTTCTTTGGTGCGATAGGTAGAGGCATCCGAAGGAGAATGTCCGCTGTACCGGTAAGTTAGGGTATCCAGTAATACCGGGCCTTTCTTTTCTTCCAGAAGTTTTTTCTTGCGACGGAAGGCATCAATCACAGCCAGAGGGTTATATCCGTCGATCCGTTCGGCATGCATCATCTCCGGGTTGACACCGGCGCCAACGCGGGCGAGGATACCATAGCCCATGGTCTCGCCACTGGTTTGTCCTCCCATACCATACTGATTGTTCATGAAGTTAAAGATCAGAGGCAGCCCCCCGCGGTATGGTTCGTCCCACAGGGTTTTGAACTGGTCCATGGTGGCAAAGCTGATCCCTTCCCAGACGGGACCGCATCCCATAGAGGCGTCGCCGATATTCACCACGACGATGCCGGACTTGCGGTTTACCTTTTTATACAAAGCGGCTCCCACCCCGATATCGCCCGATCCTCCTACGATGGCATTGTTGGGGTAAATGCCGAAGGGAGGGAAGAAAGCATGCATCGATCCGCCCAGGCCTTTGTTGAAGCCTGTTTTTTTTGCAAAAATTTCTGCCAAGGTGCCATACAACAGAAAATCCAGGGCCAAATCATGCACGTCGGGATGTTGTTCCTGTTCCACCACTTTCAGGGTAGTTCCTTCCATATAATTTTTCATGGTATCCAGCAGTGCATTGTCATTTAATTTCCGGATGGCCGACATTCCTTTAGCCAGGATCTCTCCATGGCTCCGGTGTGATCCGAAAATATAATCTTCAGGTCCCAGCAGCCAGGCCATGCCCACGGCTGCCGCTTCCTGACCGATGGAGAGGTGAGCCGGCCCGGGATGGTTGTAGGAAATCCCCTCGTATTCATTGGTAGTCTTGATTTTATTCAGCATGGTTTCAAACTCCCGGATGACCATCATGTCCCGGTAGATCGCCAGCAGTTCTTCGCGTGTGTAATGATCTTTTTCCTCTGCCAGGGTTTTCTGATACTGGTTTAACGGTATTTCACCAAAGGTGATTTTTCCGGGTTTCCTGACTTTCAGCGGGTCTATAAAAAGTTTTTTCGGCATTTTATTAAGTTTGAGAAATTAGAACTAAAAGATTAGGGATTAAGCGGCAATCCTTCCACAGCTGGGTTGAATTGTTCGATTTCTTCCACCAAGGTCTTCAGGAACCTGGATGCCGGGGCTCCGTCAATGGCACGGTGGTCATAGGTCAGTGACAAGCCTATGCGGGGGATAAACCCGAAGGATCCGTCTTCCAGTTGTCCGGGTTGATACCGTATGGTATTTACGCCCAGGATACCCATCTGGGGAAGATTCAGTACCGGCGTAAAAAATTCTATTCCGAAAGCACCCAGGTTGGTGAGGGTGAAGGAAGCATTCTCCGCGTTCAGCAGGTCGGGGTTGATGCTGCCACCCTGACTTTCTCCGGCAAGATGTTTCATTCGTGTGGCAAGACCGATGAGGGTTAGCATGTCAGCATCTTTTACCACAGGCACCATCAGGCCGCGTTCCGTATCGACGGCAAAGGCCAGATGCACATGCGTGAAGATACGCACCGTATCCTCCAGAAAATGACCGTTGATTTCCGGATGTTTCACCAGTGCTCTGATCAGGGCATAACTGACCATATCGTTCAGCGTGATGTTGGGAAGGGAGCCTGCTTCGGCCAGGGGTTTGACTTTTTTTCGCAAGGCCAGGAGTTTCCGCGCATCAGCACTGATATGATGGGTTAACTGGGCCGAGTTTTGCAAGGAACGGTACATACTGTCGGCAATCAGTCTGCGCATCCTCGTAAGCGGCTTGTCGCGGTAGTCACCGGCAGAGACAGTATCCCTACCTGTTTCCGCCAGATCACGGCTGGTAACACGTTTCCCGGGCACTGCTTTTTCAGGAGGTACGACCAGGTGATCCTTTTCCATTTTCTGACGGGCCAGAGGGGTAATCACCGGCTGGTTTTTCAGCATGTTCAGAATGTCCCTTTCTAAGATACGTCCTCCCGGGCCTGTTCCTTTGACGGAGAGGTAGTTGGTTCCATTTTTCTCTGCCAGTTTTTTGGCACGGGGAGAGATCCTGATTTCTCCCTGAGGTACGGAGACGGTTTCGGTAATTCCGGTTGTTTTTGCCGGTTCATGGATTTTTTCAGGTTCAGAGGTGGGTTCGGGCGTTTCCGGCACGGCAGGGGCTTCTTCCCTGTCCTTCCTGAACTCCTCTGCAGATTCTCCTTCTTTTCCGATTACGGCCACTGTTTCCAGCACAGGTACTTCATCTCCTTCCTGGTAAAAAACATCCAATAACATGCCGGATGTTTTAGCTTCCTCGTCAAAAGCAGCCTTATCGGTTTCGTAGGAGAACAGGAGATCCCCTTCCTTCACTTCATCTCCTTTTTCTTTAAACCATTTTGTAATCACACAGGTTTCAACACTTTGCCCCTGCCGGGGCATGATAACAGGTTCGGCCATTATTCTATGTATTTTAAAAAGAATGAGACAAATGTATGATATTTTACTTGTAAATACAAGTTGTTAATAAAAATATTCCTAAAAAAACGTAATATACTGATATACATTGTTATTCATAATACTATAATATAAATATAATTTCATGTATATGAATATGTTATTACAAGATTTTTATTTCTCACAAAAATGAATTACCTTTGATAAAAAGAATGCTGCCACTTTAATCAAATGCATCAGCCATGAAAGGAGACATATCTATGCCTCAGTACCGCAGGTTGTATGAGGTCCTGCGCAAGCACATTGTGGAAGGGGTTTATCAGGAGGGGGATCTTTTACCTTCCGAGAATGAACTTTGTGTCACGTACGGATTAACCCGTCCCACGGTCCGTCATGCGTTGGATGAACTTGTAAAAGACGGTTTTATCAAGAAGCAGAAAGGGAAAGGAAGCATTGTACATCCGTTGCCCAGAGGTATTGGCATTTTGTCGGTTGCCGGGACCACTTCCGCATTGGGTAACCGGGATCTGAAAACACGTATCCTGGTAAAACCGGAGATCAGGTCGTGGGACGAAGCGTTTTTCTTTCCCCTGCCTGAACACATCAGGGAATCGGGATGTATTTACATGGAAAGATTGCGACTGATCGACGGAAAGCCTTTATTTTATGATCTTACTTATCTGCCGAACATCAATCTGCCCCGTTTTACTTCCAGAACGTTTGAAAACAGATCGTTATTTGACACGCTGCGCAGCAATTACCAGATCGAAATAACGGGGGGAGAACAGCGGTTATGGGCTATTAAGGCCGATGAACAGATTGCCGCCTTTTTACAGATACTGCCCGGAGAACCGGTATTGCATCTGGAACGCAAGATCGACACCAACCGGGTAGGGTTCAGTTTTTTCTCCAGTCTTTATTGCGACACCTCCGAACAGGCTTTGTTCGGGGTATTTTGATCCGTCAGAGGACGGACAATCCGCCGGTGGGTGACCAATCCGTCAGGGGACGAACAATCCGTCAGGGGACGGACAAGGGGGGGAGGATTACATACCACGCAGCCAGCACCGAAAATATTTAGGAACTACCACAGGGCGGGCCTGCCCGCCTGAATGAATTCATTCGGGCAGGCCCGCCTGAA
>JAGGWN010000001.1 GCA_021157415.1 Bacteroidales bacterium
AATTACTCAAGAATTCTTTTCTCCAACTATTTATGCAGCCTCCTCACATGTATCTTAATAATATCTTCCATTGCAGAATATTTTATTTGGATTTTACAAGTTAAGAATAATTTAAGATATTTCGTTCATCAATTGTTATAAAAAAACGAAGAGTTAATGAATACTCCCCGTCTTTACAATCACCCATGGGATATATGTAGATTATGTCGTCGATTTATTGAGTATGTAGAATTTTTCTGATCGATCCACTTACCATGGAAAACAAAATAAAAGTCAACTTCTAACAAAATGGGAT
This sequence comes from Bacteroidales bacterium, assembly GCA_021157415.1. Taxonomy (GTDB): domain Bacteria; phylum Bacteroidota; class Bacteroidia; order Bacteroidales; family VadinHA17; genus DRPN01. The sequence goes on from JAGGWN010000001.1 coordinate 296, forward strand.
AGATCCTCTGTTGCTATTTCTTTCGTAGTAGAAAACATTTTTAGAATCTTCATTATATGATTCTAATTATCTTGAGAGGAGGAACTAATGCCAGAAAGTAAACTAAAAAGTAAACCATTAAAAAGAGGGAGTTACGAGTATTACCATAACTCCCTCTAACTCAGTTGTCGGGGTAGCAGGATTCGAACCTGCGACCCCCTGCTCCCAAAGCAGGTGCGCTAACCGGACTGCGCTACACCCCGAGTATTTATTTAAAGAACGTCATTTTCTCCTTCTTCCTTAAGCAGGTGCGCTAATCCCGAAAAATCGCAAATCTGTGATTTGCTTGTCTTTTCGAGGATCCTCGTTTCTGTTACCGGATCAAAGATCCGGTCAGAAACGGGACCGGACTGCCCGTCCGAACGGATGAATCCGTTCATCCGGGCGGGCGCTACACCCCGAGTATTTATTTAAAGAACGTCATTTTCTCCTTCTTCCTTAAGCAGGTGCACTAATCCCGAAAAACATCCCTTAAAGCACTAACCTGTTCCTTTAAGGCGTGCAAATTTAGAAAAATAAACCAAGCATGCAAAAACATTAGCATCAATATGAAAATGCATTTTATTATCTGCTTTCATCCCTCCCCATATCCGGGATCGTACAAAATCATTAAAAAAGACGCAACCTTCTTCCGGTTGCGTCTTGGAGGCTTTTTGTTGCCGGCTCTCTATCGATCCATGGTATAGAATATAATCAGCTTAGGCCACATGGTTGCGACAGGATAATCGCTGGAGGCAAAGCGGAATCCGGGAAAACGATCTGTGGGCCACAGGCGGAACAGTATACCGTAGTTGGCCATACTGGTTTCATCATCAGAAGGCACAAACAATCGTGTCACATCCACATTAAGAAAATTAACATTGCAGAAAAACGGCCTGAACGGCGAGATATATACCTGTCCCCTCGTTGTGGTTTGAGGCTGCGTATCCCAAGTTACCTTGTGTTCTTCCCAAGGTTCCGTAATCTTTTGTAACACCCCGCCATACCAGGAACACAAATCCGTAGCTGTGGCCGTATCCGTGATAAAGACCGTGGTATCCCAGGGCACAGGACGATCGTAATACAGCTGCAGGATCACCTTTTTGACGATGGCTGATTTGGGAAGGGCGTTCATATCAAACCATATAAGACTGCGGGTGGAACGCATCACGGCAAGTACCGAATCGGGCAGGTACGTGGTCTCAAAATACTTGTAATCTCCGAAGTTTTCATCGGGATGCAAATTACAGATCATAGCATCTTTCCCCTGCTCAGGACCAGGCTGCAATACCAACTTTTCATACCCGGGACCTCCCCCGGAGATCATCAGGATCAGAGGATCCCGCCAGGAAGTAGCTTTCAGCTCCCGGGCGGTAAACTTCAGCTTTTTGGTTTCATAGCCCTCTTTTTTCAAAATAAAATAATAGACTTCCGAACCTCCTCTGATCACCAGGTGGTTCACTTTGGCCTGTAACCTAAACGTGTAATGCCATCCGGTTTCATCATATACAGTCAGCATCGCCCCGGTAGGGCGTGTGGGCATTTCAAGATTCGGATTGTCCAGATAACAGATCGTATAAAAATGTAACGGTTGCACGATCTGAAGGCCGAAGTTTATATATCCGAATTCCTCAGGACCGGCATTATTCACCGGCAGCACTTCCGGCATGACCGTTGTAACCACATTGGGACGGATCTCAAAGGGAAGGGGCAATGGTTTTTTGACCAGGTAAGCCCGCGGAGAATCTTTCAGGGGGGTAGCATATATAACTTTTCCTGACGGATCAATGACCATGAATTTGGTTAGAAGGTACTTTCCGGTCTCCAGCTTTACTTTCTCACTGACAAAGCCGCCCCCAAATGGATAGATCGGAACCAATTCATTGTCAAGGACCTCATTGCCGTTCATATCCGTCACGGAAATCAGCAGATGCCAGGAAATGACTTCACTGCTATCGGTACTGGTGGATTTAAGCGACTGGTCTGAAGGCATGGTAATGGAAAAAGTAGCTTCCCCTGCGCCAGAGACTTCAACATCTCTTTTTTCACAGGAAGAAAAACCCACGATACCCAATATGACCAAGAATAGTTGGATTGATCTGGTTAATGTTTTCATCTTTCATCATTTCATTTTAGTTAGACAACAAATAAAGTCAGGCAACCATATTTATTGCAAAAAAGATAAACAGGCAAATGAAAAACATGCAAAAAAAATGCCAAAAAGGAAGTTGTGGGATACTGCTTCTAGGCTCATCCCATAAACCCACAGTCCGCAATAGAACACCCAAAATGCTTTCTTTTGCGGAACGACAAGGGACTGCAACGATTTTGGCCTTTAACCAAAACAGTGAATGCCTAAGTCAGTATCGCTTTCGCGTAGCTTCAGCAGAGCAAAGGATTTACCCGGTACGGCCTGCGGCCTGTGCGCAAAAGAAGATTTTTTCGAGATCTCTATTTCCCAAACCGGGATAAATTTGTAACTCTGAAAAAAAGGTATCAATTTTGCCGGGTATTGCAGAAGGATATTCACCGATTCAGGATACATGTAACAAAAACCCCGGAATGATGAAAAGAACATATTTTCTTTCTTTGTTAACGCTGGCATTTTCTCTGACAATCCCGTCTTTTGCCAGAGACAAGGACAAAGGCTACCGCATAGCGGTGAAGATCTCTCATTTGTCCGAACAGGCCGTTTATCTGGGATATCACTTTGCCGACAAAAATTATGTGGAAGACACCCTTCAACTGGACAGCAAAGGCCGCGGGGTATTCACGGGAGACTCCCTGCCGGGCGGTGTTTATCTGCTGGTAATGCCCAATATGCGCTTTATAGAGTTTCTGGTGGATGAGAACAACCAGCGTTTTACAATCGAAGCTGATACTACCGATTTTTTCAAGACCCTTAAGTTCATAGGATCCGAAGACAATATGGATTTTCTGCATTTCCAGGAACAGTTGTACCGGCTTAATATGAAGCTCCGTGACCTGCATCAACGGGAGTCTAAAAACAAGAACAATGCCGATTCAATTGCGGTTTTGCAGAAGCAGATCAATGCTGTAAATCAACAAACAAAAGAACTGAACCGAAAGATAATCCAATCCCATAAAGGCACTTTTCTGGCTCATCTGGTACAGGCTATGACCCCCCCTGATGTTCCTGATTTCAACCTTCCCGAAGACACTCCTGCCAGAGACTCCCTGCTTTGGGTAAAGAGGTACAACTGGCTGCGCGATCATTATTTTGACGGCGTGCACTTCGGGGACGAACGATTGCTACGTACCCCGGTGTTGCAGAGCCGCCTGAATCAGTATTTCAACCGGATCCTGATACAACGGCCCGACTCTCTTATCCCACAGATTGACAAGATCATTGCCCGTGCGGAGAAAAACAATAAAGTGTATCAATACGTGGTTATCTACCTGATGAACAATTTTCAAAAAAGCACGATCATGGGCCTGGACGAGGTTTACGTCCATATCGCTGAAAGGTATTACCTCTCCGGGAAAACGCCATGGTCGGACTCCACCTTCCTGGCCGGGCTGAAAGACCGTATCGAGCACATCAAACCCAACCTCATTGGAAGGAAAGCCCCCGACCTCAGGATGGAAACTCTCGGTGGCGAGTGGGTCGATCTGTGGGAACTGAAATCTCCTTACACCATACTGTTTTTCTGGGAACCCAACTGTGGATTCTGCAAAAAAACCATCCCTGAATTATGGAGCCTCTATCAGCAATATAAACACAAGGGTCTGACGGTCATGGCTATCTATATCTATGATAAAAAAGACGAATGGAAAAAATTCATCGAAGAACATAATTATATGGACGACCATTGGATCAATGCATGGGACCCTCATCAACTTACCAACTTCAGGGTCTATTACGATGTGTACAGTACCCCTGTGATCTATGTACTGGATAAAGACAAATATATCGTCGCCAAACGGCTGGATGTGGAGATTCTGAAACGGTTCCTGGAAGGGAATATAAAATAGTTCTGTGCTCAGCGTTCTGTGTTATAGATTCTGAAAAATTTTGAATACCTTGCTGTCCGGTTTCTGAAAAACAACTTATGGTCGTCAAGAATAGGTTTAGGACAAAACTTTTGGTTTTTCTGGCCGGTTGTCTGCTCTTTCCCCATGTTTTATCTGCCCAGGGCAGATTTGTACCGGGATATGTTGTGAATAACACCGGAGACACCGTTTATTGTGAATTACTGAATACGGGTCGGGAAGAATCATCCATGGATTATATTTACAAAGTCCCTGTAAATGACAGTCTGATCCGGGTAACTCCCTACAATGTCCTGGGATTCGGAACCCATGACGGAAAAAAGTTTATGAGAGCCAAAGCCATTGTGGAAACATCCGGTAATCGCATCTACAGTATAGCAGACACAGCCCGGGGGCTGCAGTGGGAAGAGCGGTTTATTTTTCTGCAGTTATTAACGGAAGGGGAATCAGCTACTCTGTACTATTTCTTCGATGATGGGAAAAACTTTTTTTATTTTCAAATGGATACGACAGCCCTGATCCCGCTTATCTATAAAAAATATTCCATTGAGCCTACGCCCAATGTTTCCGAAGGATATATCATCAATAACACTTTCAGGGATCAACTGGCATATTATCTTTCCTGCGGAAATTTACCCTCTCAAGCCAGGACATTGGATTATTCCACCAGATCTCTCATGGCCTACTTCAGAGCTTATTTTGAGTGTACGGGCGAGTCTTATCACGATTATGTCCGGATTTCCGGAGGCAGATTCCACCTGCGCGGCGTGCTTATCAGCGATTACTCTACCCTCAGGATTGAGGACGGGGTAACAGCATATTACAGCTATCCGCCAGGTATGAATTTCGGCGCCGGGCTGGAAGCCGTGTATGCCTTTGCCTATAACCGGGAAAAGTGGGCTTTGTTTCTGGAGGGAAACTACCATCATTTTACAGCTACAGACGCCAGTTACAGTCTTGGGACCACCGTTCCCGAAAGCCGTGTCGTATATAGCAGTATCGAGATTCCGGCAGGGGTTTCCTATTCTCTTATCTTAAACAAGACCAACTGTTTTTTTCTCAAAGCGGGGATCGCTCCGGAGCTCATCCTGGAAAACGCGTATCTTTCCTTTGATGTCAATAATTCGGCCAACAGGTATTCTCTGACGCCCACCACAGGACTCGTTTTCGGAGCCGGGTACCGGTATCGTTTTCTGAGCATCGAAGTCCGGGTCCGGTCGAAGAAAAATATCTCACGCAATATCTATCTTCACGAGTCAACCCTCAGGATATATTCCCTGCGGTTGGCTTTTTCTTTTTTCTGACACCCGACTCACATTTCCAGACCTCTTCGAAGGATCCGGATCAGGTCGCCGGCGGGCTCTATCCCCACAGAAAGACGTATCATCCCCGGAGCAGGATATTTATCCCCCCAAACGGGTTCGATAGGCAGCAGGATGGTACCGGTATCCCCCAGGGTCGGCACCAACGGGATGTGGCCGGACACAGCCTCTATAAAGCGGTCGCGCCGTAAACGCTTCTCCTCATCATTTTTTCCCGCCATGTCAAACGTAACCATGCCTCCGAAACCTCTTTTCCCGAAAAGTTTCACCGCTTCGTCATGGGTGGGATGTGTTTCCAGTCCCGGATACAATACATTTTCCACTTCAGGACGCCGGGACAGTTCCCGTGCGACCTTGCCTGCATTGTAGCAGTGCTGCTGTATGCGCAGAGAGAAAGTACGGAGGTAATCCCCCAGGCGGGCCGCATCATCCGGCGAGAGCATATGGCCTGTCAGTTTACGATATTGGATCAAATCTTTCATAAAGTCCGGATCATTGCCACAAACCACCCCGGCGGTCAGATTCCCATGGCCGGCCAGATACTTTGTGACACTGTGGATCACCACGTCGGCGCCATCTTTCAGAGGTTTCCACAGCCAGGGCGTGGCAAAAGTATTGTCCACAATTACGACACTTCCGGCTTCTTTTGCCAGACGGATAATCTCTTTTCCGTCTGCCACAATCAACATGGGGTTGGAAATCGCCTCAAAATATACCACATCCGGGTGCACTTCCTCAAGCATGCGTTTAAATGCAGTCATATCATGCCGGTCTCCTCCGGTCACAAACCGCCGTATATCCAGACCGCGGCGTTTTATCAACACCTCATCGATAAAAGCATTGGTACCTCCGTAGATCTCGCTGAAAAACAGCCAGGGTCTATCCTCTCCTGCCCACTGAAAAACCGACAAGACCGTATCAATGGCAGCCATGCCCGATTCGGTCAGCAGAGCCCACTCGGATCCTTCTACTTCAGCCAGTTGCTCTTCTGCAGCTACAACCGTAGGATTCCTGTAACGGGAATAGATAAAATCATCCGGATGATGTAAAGGATCCAGCTCAGACCGGAAAGCCGCTGCAGCTTTTTCGGCATCCTGCAAATCAAAACCGGCATCACGGTACACCGGAACAAAACGGGTATTGACAGGTTCATTTTTCATGGCTTTCATTTTTATTTTATCCACAATGAACTACCCCGGGGCAGAGCCCCGAGGTATCACAAGGAATGATTTGTTTCCGACCCAGAGGGTCGGGGAATTAAACCATTTCTTCTCGTCCGCCATAGCGGAACGCGAAGGCGGATTAAAAGTATAAAAATATGTACAAAAAATGTCTTTTCAGGGAGGTTAAAAAATGTGTCTTCAGGTTTATGACATATTTCATATCTTCGTAAGCAAGAAGATTATATCTGAAATGTTATTTATCATCAGGAAAGCGACAAGGATAACCTGAAACTGGTACAAATCGTAAGGGATGAACTCACCCGCATCGAACATGGAGTGCTGGCATAAACGTTTACAGGTTATGCAAGTGTAGATATGCCAGGGATCTTTCCGGCAGGAGGGCTAATATAGCGGGAGACAGATGGAATAGCAAAGATATCCCCATACTATACACGGCCAGGTCAATGGCATTAAGTATCGTATAAATCGCTGTTCACACGCACTTGGGAAAAATGCCCTAAAACTATTGCATAGTAACCCTGTAACTTCCGGATGTTCCGGTTCGGAAGATCAATCCGTCAACACTTCCGGAAGATCGGAGATTCCTTCCTCCTTCTGCCTCCACACGGAAGCGGGGTGATCATTTCATTGCCAAAGCCAAGGGTTCAGTATCATAAAAACATTAAGACAAACCTTTTTCCCGTATCATCACAATGGCTTTCTCTGCAGCTTTAACCAATACCGGTTTGGTAGGAGCACTGGTTAATAAAGGATGTGTCCCTATCTGATAAGAGATCAACTCATAAACAGTAATATATTTCTGAATAGCCATACTGATAATATTAATGATTTCAGCTGCTGTGGGTCCTCCCCAGACTTCTCCTCCCAATATTATCCCGTCAGAGGGAGAAAAGACAAGTCGTACTGTTAATGGACGGGCATCAGGCAATGTCCCGGGATGTTTGTCTACATCTGTAAACTCTGCAGTCATAAAATGGACATTTGCATCTTTACCGGTATTCTCATTTACACCTGCAGATGCCATAGTAAGTCCGTTTATTTGTGTTGAAAACACAGCAATTGTCCCCAAAAAGTTTTTCTTGATGCGTATTCCGAACATATTGTATCCCAGTACACGGGCTTCCGCTGTAGCAGTTGAAGCCAGCATAATATTGTCACTCCTGGCCGTTAAAAATCCTATGGTCTGTGAACAATCCCCCACAGCACAAACATCTTTCACGGAGGTTCGTTCATAACTATCCACTTTGATTGCCCCCTTATTATTTAATGGCAATCCGGCTTTGGCAGCCAATTCTGTATTAGGTTTATAACCCACGGAAAGAATAACCGCTTCGGCAGGAATTTCTTCACCTCCTTTGAGTTTTACTTTACTCACTTTTCCATCTTCACCAACAATCTCTTCCACGAGTGAGTCCGTTCTCACCTGCACACCCGTCTTCCTCAGTTGTTCCGTTGCTATCTTACTTAGTTTTTTTGAAAAAGCTTTGGAAAAACATTGCTCTTCGCTTTCGACTAAAATGATTTCCTTATCCGGATTTGCTGCCAACTGTTCAGCTACCTCAGCCCCAATAAAACCGCCTCCGATAATAACAATCCTTTTTATTTCTTTTAATTTATTATATAACTCTTTTATGTATTGATAATTCTTTTTTATGTAAAAAACATTTTCCAGGTCATATCCTTTGATAAATTCGGCTTTTGCCGGCGTCGAACCGGTAGCAAAAACAAGCTTGTCATATTGATATGTCTCACCGGATTTCCCATAAACTTCCTTCTTATTTAACTGGACACCCACCACCGGATCTTGTATGACATATCCTCCCATATCCAGGAAAGGTTTCAATCCCATAACATTTGCATCAACAGAATCCAGCTTATTAAAAACGTATGGAATACCACAAGGCACCAAACCTTTTTTTGCCTCGGTTAAGATCAACACTGATTTTTCTGAAAAATATTTTTTTACGGTAACTCCTGTCACAATACCCGCAGGACCTCCTCCAATAATTACAACATCAAATTTCATAACACTGATATTTTACAAAATAATTTTGAACATTTGTGCAAAATAATACTTTATTAATAATTTATTTTCTGATTTTCATCATATTTTCTGTAAAATAAAAGAAGTGTATTTACTTATCTGTCTTTTCCCTCCACATTTCCAAAACATTTTTTCTCCCCTGCCTACATGAATCAATCATCCCGTGTCCGACTACCTGCGGATTGTCCATCCCCTGGCGGATTTTCCACCTTGTCAAGGTAACAAAAAGGCATCATTAATTTTTTTACAATCACTTTTGTTGGTATATCATTCACGTTTTTGCAAATTTGCATGCCGAAAATAAAAACAATGAACCATGAAGATAGCCATAGTCACCCTTGACGGAGAAACAGTCAGCCAGCATTTCGGACGTTCGCGGTATTATAAAATTTATACCCTCGAAGGAAATGATCCTGTAGATATGGAGATGCGTGAAAGGGGCACCGGTCATTACGCACAGGGTCAGAGCCATGATTACCAGACACACCATGAGCATACTCATCAGCAGGGGCAGGGACACGGGTACGGCAGGGAAGCCGACAGCAAGCATGCTTCCATGGCCCGGGAGATTGCCGACTGTGATGTGCTGGTGGCCGGAGGGATGGGCCGGGGCGCTTACGAAAGCTTTCGCAACGCCGGCCTGGAAGTGATCCTGACCGACCTGCAGGACATCAACGATGTCGTCAATGCTTATGTAAAAAGAGATTTGAAAAATCTGGCCGGGGAAAGAACGGATTAGGGAAAATGGCCGTTGCATGTTGATCGTTAAACGGCAATCAAACCCAAATGCCGCAATGGTTTTTTTTCTAAATCTCTATAGCGCAACCCGGGAGAAACATGCTATAACATATCTTAACTTCTTGCACCCTGTACCTTGCACCTTTCATTTCGCTTTCCGGGAAATATAACGGCCCACCAAAAGACTGATCGCAATGACTGCGAACAGCAGAAAGGCAGCAAGGAGTCCCTGGTTTATATCTCCCAGTCTGCTCATTAGTCTTTTGATCCCGTCGAAGAAAAAGATTCCCATTGGATAAAAGACCGAGATAAACAATGCCATGGAGATGCTCTGTAAAAGCAGAAAGCGATGAACTTTTACCCGGGCCATTCCGGCGGCCAGCGGCACCAGGATCCTCAGCTTGGGAACGAAGGTCAGTATAAACACGGTTTTTGCCAGATTTTCCGTCATCTGCCGCTGATAAGTCCCCATCCAGACAGGATATTTTTCACTCAGCCATCCGATCAGCCGGGTACGGTTGCGGGAAAGATAAAACAGGATAATATTCCGTGTGTACAAGGCCAGAAAAGAAACAATCCCTCCGGCCCAGAGGTTCATCAGACCGCTGTGTGCCAGAGAAGCAATGATGATCAGGGACAATTCATCGGAGATGGGAGAGACAAAATCAAAAATGATGTAATAGAAGGCGATACCCAGGTAAGTATAACCCGTCACGATGTTGTATAATTCGGTATGTTCAACCATTCCGGATCAGTTTTATTCAGGCTGGATCTTTCTCCCGGCCAACACATACTGGCTGCTCGTCTCCGGCGAAAATACGGCTTTTTTTCTTTTTTCTCAAAAAACATGAAACTTCCGTGCCACGGATCCCGACGACGGCTTTTTTTCACCGGAATATTGTATTATTTTTACATCTGCCAATCAACCATATTATATCCGTTATGAATAGTCCGGAATTCCCAATCGTCAGAAGATCTTCTTTGATCGTTCTTCTTCTTCTCATGACTGCCTATTCTTACGCCCAGCTCTCCGGGGGTGGTGAAGCCAATCCTTCCCTGCACACCAACCAGCAGGCTTTGCAGCGTTGGCAGAATATGCGTTTTGGTATGTTTATTCACTGGGGACCGGTCAGTCTGCGGGGCACCGAAATAGGATGGTCGCGGGGAACAAAGGTTCCCAAGCATGATTATGACTCGCTGTATAAAGAGTTTAATCCCGTTTTATTCAATGCTGCCGAATGGGTGCGAATAGCGAAGGAAGCAGGCATGAAATATATGGTGCTGGTCACCAAACATCATGACGGATTCTGCCTGTGGCCATCAGCATACACCGATTATGACATTTCCGCCACCCCTTATGGAAAAGACATTATGCAACAACTGGCCGATGAATGTAATAAGCAGGGGATCCTTTTCGGCACGTATTACTCGATCCTGGACTGGTGGAATTCCTTATATCCCGGAAATCACGGGGAACCACCCAAGGACAATACAAAAACGGATATGATCAGATACACCCGTTACCTCTATCACCAGGTGGATGAACTGGTGAACAGATATCATACCAATATCCTTTGGTTTGACGGCCAGTGGGAAAAACCATGGACCCATGAAGCCGGAATGAAGTTGTACACCCACCTGCGGGAGCTGAAGGATAATCTGCTGATCAATAACCGGGTTGACAAAGGCGGAAACGGAGAAAAAGGAAAAAGCGGAAAATATGCCGGGGATTTTCTCACCCCCGAACAGAAAATCGGCACCTTCGACCTGGTTAACCCGTGGGAATCGTGCATCACGATAGCCCGGCAATGGGCCTGGAAACCCAATGACAATGTCAAAAGCACGAAAGAGATCATTCACACGCTGGCACGTACTGCCGGCGGCAACGGCAACCTCCTGTTGAATGTAAGTCCTATGCTGGACGGCCGGATAGAGCGACGACAGCAAAAACGTCTGAAAGAGACAGGTGACTGGCTGAAAAAATACGGAGAATCCATATATGGCACCCTCGGAGGGCCTTACATGCCCGGAGATCATATGACCTCCACCCGTAAAAACAACCGGATCTACCTCCATCTGCTCGAATCACCCGGCAGGCAACTTGTTCTGCCTTCTCCGGGCAAAGCCAAAGTGAAAGAGGTGAGGTTTCTGCAAGGGGGTGCCCTGAATTATTCCCGGAAAAAGGGAGACCTTGTCATTGAGCTACCGGAAACGCTTCCGGACCCCCTGGACAATGTGATCGTGCTGGAGCTTAACAAACCGGCCGAAGACATTGCTCCCATCCAAATGGGCAAGAATTAAAATCAGGGTATGGTTCTTCCGTCACTCCATTTCTCAGTCTCTCAGTCTCTACTCTCACTACTCACTTCTGCCTTCTCATTTCTCATTTCTCATTTCTCCCTTGATTCCTCCCGTAATCCAAACCCCCGGAGCTGGTAGGTTGCCGATGTCCACATAGGAGGTATTGAACAAATTGGAAACATCAAGGAACAGTTGCATTTTCCACACATGACAGGAAAAACGAACGTTGGTCAGGAGATAAGGTTTGTAAGGAGTAATTTCTCCTGACGGATAAGTCTGATAACTGCCGGCCCGGTCACGAAGCACGAACTGCCAGAAAGCTTCAACATGCCCGGGCAAGGTATGTTTCACATCCAGTATCACCTGATGATGTAAATAATCCATGGCATATTTCGACAGGTACGTCTCGTGGTGTTTGGATGCGGTGGCAAAAGCCCATGCCAGGCGGACTTCTTCCAGCCACAGCCTGTCCCTGCCAGTCATATGCCGTACATTCAAACGTGCCGAAAGCTCAAAACCGGATGTTGTCAGGGAGGTATGGTTCATGGTATGCCACTGTACGGAATCGGCCTGGCGTACCCAGTCGATCAGGTCTTTTCCTTTCCGGACAAAGACGCCGGCCGATCCCGACCAGGCTTTTCCTCGATGCCGCCCGCCGGCCTCCAGCGTCAAAGCCTCTTCGGGCTTTAGATGGGGATTGCCCTTATTCACCGGGCTGTGATAATACAGGTCGGTAAATGTAGGATAACGTAGCGACCGGTTAGCCGCTGTATAAATTCTCCAGTTTGTCCCTATCCGGTAACCCACGTCCAGGCCCCCGTACATTTTCCAGTTGTAGTCGCCGGTACGATTCAGGAGAAAGCCACCGTTTGCAGCAAAACGACGGATCACCACCTGTTGTTCCACAAAGGCCGAAAGGATGTTCCTGTATTTTCTGTGGTCGTACCACACACCTGCTACCCCGGGAACAGTCACGGAGTCGGCTGTTTTCTCTCCCAGTACCGTACTCAGGATGTCTTCCCTCCGTAGTTCCAGACCCACATTGGTCCGGCCGAACGATTCCGGCAGGATCATTTTCATCTCTGTCCCGGCCACACCGGTGCGGTGATAGTTGTGCTTTTTATACCAGGCCGGAGCATCATAACGAAACAACCGGAACTCATCATGTGCCCTGCGCCAATACACAGACTGTTGATACCTCACCTTCCGCCCTGTTGTGGTAAAGCGCACAGCTGCCAGAGCGGTACTGAATTTTTCATACTGATCCGGAAAAGCCGGCGAATAGAAGCCATTAGCTCCAAAGCCTTTGTCCAGCCATCCGGCCAGGACATCCACCGAGGAGCGGGAAGTACGGTATTGACCTCTGAAAAACAGCCGGGAGATCCCGAAATCGGTATTGTCCCGGTAGCCGTTGGCAGCGGTGTGACCCACATCAATCATGGCCCGGAATTTTCCGGCATGCAAGCCTCCGCTCGCTCCGGCATGGTAATAGCCATATTGCCCGACGGCCACTTCCGCCCCCACATATGAGGTATCCGGCAATCGAGTGATCAGGTTCACGGCTCCGGCAAAAGCATCCGGTCCCAGCACACGGGAAGCACCTCCTTTAAGGACTTCCACACGCTTTATGGAGCTCAGGGGCAGGGGCAGATTGAAATTATGGTGACCGGTTTGCGGATCACTGATTTTTACCCCATCCACCATCACCAACACCTGGTCGAAGGTTCCGCCACGTATGGACACATCCGCCTGTACCCCTACCGGTCCACGTTGCCGTACATCCACACCGGGCACGTCCATCAACAGCTTATGCAGTGATGACACAGGCATCATCCGGATGGTCCCGGCCGGGATCAACGTCATCTGCCGGTTGACATCAGATCGTCTCACAGGCGAACGTTCTGCCGTCACAATCACCTCTTCGAGACGGAGGGTATCCTGCCGGGCCCTGGCCGAAAGTGAAAAAATCAATACGATCGAAATCAAAAAGTACAGTCTCATCGGTTCATGAAATAACCCCGCAAAAATAGGGAAATAATTCCTTTCCCCGTCACCCTGCAAGGAAACAGGAAATGAACAAACCATCCTATTTTATCTACGTAGGCGCCTACGTAGGTAACTATATTTTTTGACCCTCATATTCAATTATATGCAAAAAAATAAAATATTCCAATTTTATCAAAACCCGGTTACATCTTATCTTTTTTCTTTCATCTTTTATCTTATTTATTAATTTTATCCCAAATTCCGCCATAGAAAACCCAAAATGCTTTCTATGGCGGAACGAAAAAGGATTTCATCTGTTTTGACTTTTCACCAAAACAGTGAATTCCTAAGTCGGCATTGCTTTCGCGGAGCTTCAGCGGAGCAAAGGATTTACCCGGTACGGCCTAGGGCCTGTGTGCCATAGAAGATTTTCCTGAAATCTCTATAGTACAAACCGGGTTGATGGTTTTTCATATTAAAACAGCATGCCATGACCCGGGAAGACGCCCGCAAGAGAATTGAAAAGTTAAGGAAAGAACTGAACAGGCATAATTATTATTACTATGTTTTATCCAAACCTCTGATCAGTGATTTTGAGTATGATACGATGATGCATGAGTTGATTGAGCTGGAAAAACGTTATCCCGAATTTTTTGATCCCAACTCTCCCAGCCAACGGGTAGGGAATGATCTCAACAAGGAATTTGAGCAAGCCGAACATGAATATCCCATGTTGTCGCTGGGGAATACCTACTCGCGTGAAGAGGTGATGGAGTTCGACCAGAGGATCCGGAAAGAGGTACACGGGCCTTTTTTATATGTCTGCGAACTAAAATATGACGGCACCGCTATCAGTCTGATATACGAACACGGCCGGTTGGTTCAGGCCGTCACACGCGGGGACGGAACGCGGGGAGATGTGGTTACCGACAATATCAAGACCATTCGGTCCATCCCCCTCATTTTGCGTGGCGACGGGTACCCCGACCGGTTTATCATTCGTGGAGAAGTGTTTATGCCATTCGAAGGATTCAACCGTCTCAACCAGGAGCGCATTAAAAACGGGGAAGAACCCTTTGCCAATCCCCGCAATGCCGCTGCCGGCACGTTGAAGATACAGAACTCTTCGCTGGTAGCCAAACGTCCGCTGGATTGTTTTTTATATTATCTTTTGGGAGAAGAACTTCCTACCGACTCTCATTATGAGAATCTTCAGATTGCCCGTACGTGGGGATTCAAGGTCCCTGAAGTAATGGAGCGCTATGAGCATCTGGAAGAGATCTTCCGTTTCATCGACCGGTGGGATGTACAGCGTAAAGAGTTACCTTACGCCACCGACGGAGTGGTACTGAAGGTGGATTCGCTGCGTCTGCAGGAACGGCTGGGGAATACGGCAAAAAATCCTCGGTGGGCCATAGCTTACAAGTTCAAGGCCGAACAGGCCAAGACCCGGCTCCTTTCTGTAAGTTTTCAGGTAGGCCGTACCGGAGCCATCACGCCTGTTGCCAACCTCGAGCCCGTACAACTGGCAGGCACTGTCGTTAAAAGGGCCTCGTTGTACAACGCCGACCAGATCAAAATGCTTGACCTCCATATCGGAGACACGGTATATGTGGAAAAAGGCGGTGAGATCATCCCCAAGATCACAGGCGTAGATTTTTCACAACGGCCTCCGGACAGCCAGCCTGTTGAATTTGTCCGGAACTGTCCTGCCTGCGGCACCCCGCTGGTGCGGAAAGAAGGCGAAGCCGTCTATTACTGTCCGAACGAAGATGGTTGTCCGCCCCAGATCAAGGGGAAGATCGAACATTTTATCAGCCGCAAAGCGATGAATATAGAAGGACTGGGCGAAGAGACCATCGACCTGCTCTTCCGGAAAGGACTGGTAAAAAACATCACCGACCTTTACGATCTGCGGCCTGACCAGTTGAGCCCTCTCGAGCGGCTGGGTGAGAAATCAGCCATGAATATCATCGCCAGTATTGAAAACAGTAAAAAGGTACCTTTTGACCGGGTTTTATATGCCCTGGGCATACGGTATGTGGGAGAAACCGTTGCCAAAACCCTGGCCCGGCGGTTCCGTTCCGTTGACAACCTGGCCCGTGCCACCTTTGAAGAACTGACCGAAACGGAAGAGATCGGCGAAAAAATCGCCGAAAGCATAAAGGCCTGGTTCAGTAACCCCCATAACCTGGAGATCATCCGCAAACTGAAAGAAAAAGGGATTCCCCTGGAGATCCGGGAGGAAAAACAGGAAGAAATCCCGGCCTTACTGAACGGGAAAACGTTTGTAGTCTCCGGGGTCTTCAAACACTTCTCCAGGGACGGCATCAAGGAAGCCATAGAAAAATACGGGGGCAAGGTCTCCAGCTCCGTATCTTCCAAAACCACGTTCCTGGTTACCGGAGACAAACCGGGACCGAACAAGGTGGACAAGGCCCGGAAACTGGGGGTGGAGATCATCAGCGAAGAGACATTTATGGAGATGTTAAGCCCCCATGATCATCAATAACTGTTTGCCACTCATTTCGCAACGGCAAGTTGTGCATTCCTGTCAAGTTCGCGGATGAGATCCATAAATTTCGTCAGCATAGCGAACAAAGTCCCAATATTTATCAATTTTTTAGCCAGGAAGAAAAAAGATTTTTACAGGTTGGATAAAAAAGGCATTCTTTTTTTTATCTTGCAGCCTTGTATGTGCAAGGTGTTGAAAAAGAAAATAGGATACTATCATATCTGGAAAAACCGGCGGCATCAGCGTCGTAAGAAACGGGTTTTTAACCTGAAAAGTGCCAAATCCATCGGGATATTGTTTGATGCCACCAGGCCAGCAGACTTTGATATGGTCCGTGAATTCTATCAGTATCTTAAAAAAACAGGTCATACAGTAAGCGTTGTGGGTTTTGTCAACGACAAAGAAGTCCCGGAGCATTACCTGTTCAAAAAAGATTTTATTCTGTTCACCAAAAAGATGTTGAATTGGCTGGGCAAGCCTGTCACAGAGGAAGTGGTCCATTTCTCCAGATGTCCGTTTGATATCCTCATCGACCTGACCATGACCGACCATTTTGTCTTCGATTATATCGCCGGTTCCTCTCCTGCCCGTTTTAAGGTAGGCAGGTACAAGGAAAAACCGGTATATGCGGATATGATGATTCACCTGGAAGAAGACAGCTCTCTTGAATATTTTATTGAGCTCGTCAGGAATTATCTGGAGACGATCAACCGTCCCGAATTATCTCCTAATATTTTATAAATCTTTAGATTATGAAGGATCAATTACGTGGGTTGGGGGTTGCTTTGGTAACCCCGTTCAGGCAAGATGCAAGTATAGATTTTCCGGCTTTGGAAAAAGTCCTGGAACATGTTGTGCAAGGCGGAGTACAGTATCTGGTGATCCTGGGCACTACGGGGGAGGCTGTAACCCTGAGCCAGGAGGAAAAGAAAGCCGTGGTTAATTTCGTCACAGAACATACGGAACACAAGCTGCCTGTCATCGTAGGCATCGGAGGAAACAACACCGGGCAGGTAGTTGATCAGATAAAGTCGTTCCCCTTTGGCCGTATCGACGGCATTCTTTCCGTAGCCCCTTATTACAACAAACCTACCGCCAGAGGCCTTTATGAACATTACCGCACCCTGGCCGCTGCGGCGCCGGTCCCGGTGATTCTGTACAATGTTCCCGGACGCACAGGCGTCAACATACCGGCGGAGACCATCCTTGAGCTGGCATATACTTTCGACAACATCGTAGCCGTCAAAGAAGCCTCCGGCAACCTGAACCAGGTCATACGCATTGCCAAAGACAAACCGGAAAAATTCCTGATCATCTCAGGCGATGATGCCTTGACCGTTCCCATCATGTCAGTGGGTGGCGCCGGGGTGATCTCCGTAGCTGCCAATGCCTGGCCGGCGGCGTTCCGGCAAATCACCGATGCAGCCCTGGCCGGCAATTTTCCGGAAGCCGCTGCCGTCCACTACCGTTTTGCTACCATGATAGACCTGCTGTTTGCCGATGGCAACCCCGGCGGTATCAAAGCCGTTCTCAGCGAACTGGGACTGATCGGGAACCACCTGAGGTTACCCCTGGTACCGGTAAGAGAAGAGATCAGGAAGAAAATCAGTAAAGAGGTCAAGAAAATATAAAAGCACAGGGCGCGGGGCTCGACGTCTCAGGCTCAAAGATTCATATTCTTCACCTGCACCTTATTCATATCCAGCGGCGGAGCCCCGGGGCGGCCGTGACAGTTTTTATATTTCTTGCCGCTGCCACACGGACACGGGTCATTCCGTCCGATCTTCTTCCCCACCCGCACTGGCTGGGGACGGGAAGGCTGGCCCTCTCCTGCCGAGGCAGTGTCACTGGGTCCGGAGTAAGAAGGTGTTTCTGTCTTGGACATATGCATGCGACTCATGTCCAGATGACGCCGCTGACGGGCTTCCTGTACTTCGCTGGCATCCTGGATAGGTATCTGCCCTTTCATCAAGGTGGCAATGACCGTTTTATTGATCTTGTCGAGCATGTCTTTGAACAGGTTAAATGACTCTAACTTATAGACCAACAGCGGGTCTTTCTGCTCGTAAGTGGCATTCTGCACCGATTGTTTCAGATCGTCCATCTCTCGCAGATGCTCTTTCCAGGCATCGTCTATGGTAGCCAGAATCACCGTTTTTTCATACGAACGTACCAGCTCTTTCCCTTCTGTCTCTGCCGATTTTTTCAAGTTGGTAATAACCTGGTATATCTTGTTTCCATCGGTAATGGGAACCACAATATTCTCATAAAGGTGCGATTGTTTTTCATAAACGTCCTTAATCACAGGATAGGCTTGACGGGCGATGCTTTCCTCTTTCCTTCTGTAGGTATCTACCACCATTTTATTGAGTGCCTCCACGATCTCACGGGCATCCATTTTCTGGAACTCTTCTTCGCTGACAGGCGATTCTACCGAGAAAGTACGAAGCAATTCGAAGCTAAACCCTTCGTAGTCGCCGATAGGATGATACGCATCGACGAGGCTCTCTGTCACATCCCACATCATATTGGCAATGTCCACATCCAGGCGTTCACCGAAGAGGGCATGTTTTCGTTTTTTATAGACCACCTCCCGCTGGGAGTTCATCACGTCGTCATACTCCAGGAGTCTTTTCCGGATCCCGAAGTTGTTTTCTTCCACTTTTTTCTGAGCCCTTTCTATGGATTTGGTGATCATAGAATGCTGGATCATCTCTCCTTCTTTCAGGCCCAGCTTATCCATCAGGCCTGCGATTCTGTCCGAGCCAAACACACGCATCAGGTCATCTTCGAGGGATACAAAGAACTGGGAGGTTCCGGGGTCGCCTTGTCGCCCGGCCCGTCCCCGTAACTGCCGGTCAACGCGTCGCGACTCATGTCTTTCGGTACCCACAATGGCAAGGCCTCCGGCCTCCCGCACCTCATCGGTCAGTTTAATATCGGTACCACGACCGGCCATGTTGGTGGCAATGGTCACCACGCTTTTCCGTCCGGCCTGGGCCACGATCTCGGCCTCCCGCTGGTGTAGCTTAGCATTCAGTACGTTGTGTTTGATCCCTTTCAGGTTAAGCATGCGGCTGAGCAGTTCCGACACTTCAACCGATGTCGTACCCACCAATACCGGCCGACCTGCTTTCACCAGGGAAACGATCTCGTCAATGACCGCATTGTATTTTTCCCGTTTTGTCTTATACACCAGATCTTCATAGTCTTTTCGTATCACCGGCACATTGGTCGGAATCACCACTACATCCAGCTTATAGATATTCCAGAACTCGCCGGCTTCAGTCTCGGCCGTTCCGGTCATCCCTGCCAGTTTATGGTACATCCGGAAATAGTTTTGCAGGGTAATGGTAGCGAAAGTCTGTGTAGCTCCTTCGATCTTCACATTCTCTTTCGATTCAATGGCCTGGTGCAGGCCCTCAGAATAACGTCGGCCTTCCATGATCCGTCCTGTCTGTTCATCTACGATCTTCACCTTGTTGTCGATGACCACATACTCCACATCACGTTCAAACAAAGCATAGGCTTTGAGCAACTGGTTCATCGTATGCACCCGTTCCGATTTGATGGCGAAATCCTGCAATAACTGATCTTTGGCTTTCTGTTTTTCCTCCGGACTCTTGCCTGATTTTTCTATTTCGGCCATTTCAGCCCCCACATCCGGCAATACGAAGAAAGAAGGGTCTTTGGTGGTGGAAGAGAGGAGATCAAGCCCCTTATCGGTCAGTTCGATGGTATTGTTTTGTTCGTCAATGATAAAGTACAGCTCATCGGTAACCTTATACATCTCCTTGCTGTTGTTCTGCATATAGAAATTTTCCGTCTTCAGCATCAGGGATTTATTCCCTTCCTCACTCAGCAGTTTGATCAAAGGTTTATTCTTAGGCAATCCTTTATGGGCTCTGAGCAACATCATGCCGGCTTTGTCCTTATCGTCTTCTTTCAGGGCCCTTCGGGCTTCCACCAGGATCTCTTTCACCAGTTTACGCTGGGCATCCACCAGTTTCATCACGTCGGGTTTCAGCTCGTCAAACAGACTGGTATCGCTTTTCTCGGTAGGCCCCGAGATAATCAGAGGAGTACGTGCATCGTCAATCAGCACCGAGTCCACCTCATCCACAATGGCGTAATGATGTTTCCGCTGGACCAGATCTTCGGGATTGATCGCCATATTATCACGAAGGTAATCAAATCCGAATTCGTTGTTGGTGCCATAAGTAATATCCGAATTATAGGCATTCCTTCTCTCCGGGCTGTTGGGTTGATGTTTGTCAATGCAGTCTATAGACAGACCATGGAACTCATAAATCGGGCCCATCCATTCGGCATCCCTTTTGGCCAGATAATCGTTTACCGTAACCAGGTGGACCCCTTTTCCCGCCAGGGCATTGAGGAATATGGGCAGGGTAGCCACGAGTGTTTTCCCTTCACCGGTAGCCATCTCCGCAATCTTCCCCTTATGCAAAACAACCCCCCCGATCAACTGAACATCATAATGAACCATATCCCAGGTGATCTCATTTCCACCGGCCTGCCACCGGTTGTGATAAATGGCCTTGTCGCCTTTTACATCCACAAAATCCTTGGCTACGGCCAGGTTTCTGTCAAAATCCGTAGCAAGGACTTCAATATTTTCATTTTCCTTGAAACGGCGTGCCGTATCCTTAACAATGGCAAATGCCTGGGGGAGTATCTCATCCAGAACCGTTTCAATCTTATTATCCAGTTCTTTTTCCTTTTTGTCAATATCCCGGTAGAGATCTTCTTTTTCCCTTACCGGCGTTTTATCCGATTCGGCCTTCCGGCGAAGCTGAAGAATTTCTTTTTCCACACTACTGATCTGTTCTCTAACATATTTTTTCAACGCAGCAGAGCGGGCCCTCAGTTCGTCATGACTGAGTCCCTGTAATTTTTCATATTCCTCTTTTATCTTCGCAAGGATTGGCTGTATTTCTTTGATATCATGTTCGGACTTACTGCCGAATATCTTCTTTAAAACCACATTAATTGCACTCATCTTCTCTTCTTATATTTAGATATTATAACCTGCAAAGATAACGTTTTCCAACGAGAATTTAATATTTTATACACAATCATTCCGCCGTCTTTGCCTCTCTGAACGATAATCCCTGTCATGATCCCAAAATCCGCAATATCAAAATCAAAATAAAAATGTTTTTCTATATTATCGTTTTTTTATATTTGTACCCTGCTACTTTTTATTTCAAAATATATCCATGAAAAAAGTTGTTCTTCTTTTGGTGTTAACCATAATCGTTTTTCCCGTTTTCGGTCAACCCTGGTTACGTTATATGTCGCCATCCAAATCGGGCAGCAGGATTGAAGAGTATCAGGCCTTAAAAAAGGCTTTTAATACTTATATAAAAAATCATAAACGGGCCGAAACGGGCCAAGAGAATGAGAATCAGGATATTTTCGAGCGTTGGGAATGGCTGGTAGATCAGAGAGTAACCCGGGATCGTTATATACAGTCGGAAATCTTGTGGGATGAGTTACAAAAAAAAATAGAAGCAGGGAAGAACGGGGGATTTCTTGGCAACTGGCAATTTATAGGGCCTGAGGAGACTCCTACGGATATTAATTCGGGACAACTCGTTGGTTCGGGCAGGGTTGACTGCATTGCTTTTCATCCCACCGACTCCAACACTTTCTGGATCGGAGCACCCACCGGGGGTTTATGGAAAACCACCGATAACGGAAAAACGTGGCACCCCCTGACAGACCATATTGCCAGCATAGGTATTTCAGACATTGCTTTATATCCGTATCATCCAGACACCCTATTCATTGCCACGGGAGACCGGGATGCCAGGGATCTGTATTCGGCAGGTATCCTGAAGAGCACCGACGGCGGTCTTACATGGGATACCACGGCGATGAGTTTCTCTCAGCATGATAAAGACAAAATCAACAGGCTGATCATCCGGCCCGACCGGCCGGATACCATGATCGCAGCCACCAGCAACGGCATTTATTTTATCACCGGCATGGGGGACAGCCTTCAGAAGGTCCAGGCAGGAAACTTCAAAGACCTGGAATTCATGCCCGGCAATCCGGATGTGGTGTATGCCGCTATGTACGGCTATGGCAACGCTGCCGTTTATCGTTCAGACAATGCAGGAAAAAGTTTCCACAGAATCAGTGACGGGATCACCACCAGTGAGCTTATCCGGATAGACCTGGCGGTCTCGGCGGACAGCCCTAACATGATCATGGCATTGTGTGCGGAAAAAACAAACAGCGGTTTGTACGCAATCTACCGTTCCTTTAATAAGGGCGACACATGGACCAAACTCCTCTCCGGCAGCACAAAAAACTTACTGGGCAACTCTTCCACGGGCGACGGTGACGACGGCCAGGGCTGGTATGATCTGACCATGGCCATCTCGCCTGACGATTATAAAGTGATATATGTTGGAGGGATCAATGTATGGAAAACGTTAAATGGCGGAGGGTCGTGGCATCTCTCATCCTGGGGATACCCGGAAAGCGGAAGTGTTGAGGCGCCGTACATGCACGTTGACCAGCATATCTCTGCTTTTAACCCTCTTACCGGAGCTCTTTATTTTGGAAATGACGGAGGATTATATCGCACCTACGACCAGGGAGCCACCTGGGAAGATCTCAGCAGCGGACTGGCAATCCTGCAAATCTACCGCATCGGGTTATCTGCCTCGAAAAGAGCCATGGCCATGATGGGTAGTCAGGACAACAGCAGCATTCTATGGAACGACACTGCCTGGAATGTGGTACTCGGCGGAGACGGGATGGAATGTATCATAGATTATACGGATAACAACACACTCTATGCTTCTTCCCAGTACGGGAATATCCGCAGGTCCACAGACGGGGGCCATACTTTCAGCGGAATAAAACCTCCCAACGCCGGCAAAGGTGCCTGGGTAACCCCTTATCTGATGTTCCCTGACGATCACAAAGCTCTGCTGGCCGGATTTTCGGAGATATACAAATCGGAAGACCAGGGAGAATCCTGGGAGAAACTTACCGATTATATTCAAGACAATCTCAGGGCACTGGCAGTATCTTCATACAATCCGGATGTAATGTATGCCGCCACCAGAGAGGTTATCTATATTTCGGAAAACGGGGGAAAAACCTGGAACAACATTGTGAATAACCTCCCGCAGGAAAGAAACATTACCGGCATTACCATCGCACAGTATGACGCCCGTAAAGTATGGGTTTCCTTATCAAATTATAATAAGAACTCAAAAGTCTTCATGACCGAAGATGGCGGAGCTCACTGGAGCAATTATTCCGACGGCCTGCCCAATGTACCGGCCAATTGCATCCTGTATCAGAACAACAGTAATTCCACCCTTTACGTTGGCACTGATCTGGGAATATATGTCAGGGACAACAGTATGGAGGCCTGGAAAGACTTCAGCGGCAACCTGCCCAATGTTATCGTAAACGAAATGGAGATCTACTACCCGGACAGCATGCTGCGCGCCGGCACCTATGGCCGGGGATTATGGGAAACAAAAATATTTATCCCCGACACTTTATCCCTGTATGCCGAATTCACCGGCGACCGGCTCTCTTCCTGTTTACAAAGTGATTTTACCTTTTACAACAAATATCCCGGCATGCTGGACAGTCTGATCTGGACCTTTGATCCCGACGGCATACCTCACACCCTGAAAAACAAGGATACCGTCCGGGTCTCTTTTAACACTCCCGGAGATAAAGATATTACGCTGATTGTTTTCTATCGGGGCCATTCAGATACCCTGACACGGCCTGCTTATGTAAAAGCCGTTTCGTCCATTGACCTGAAAATAACAACCAACTTCAGCCAATATTACTGGCATGGTAATCCGGCCGATCTGAAAGCCAGCGGCGCCGATAACTATATGTGGATCTCTTCCCCGGGTCAGGACACTTTATACGGCAATGAGATCACCGTTTTCCCCGACACTAATGTTGTATACACCTTATACGGCCAACAGGGCAGTTGTGCCGATACCGACACTGTCAGCATCACGGTATGGCCGAATGACAATATCCGGTATGCCCTTCCTCTGAGTTACGGAGATAACGGCCCGTTTTTTAACTATGAAGCCACGGTCGAGGAACATGAACCGGCGCCGCCCGCCGGTGATTGCAATACCGACAGTACGTGGTGTGATGAATTCGGAACCGGCCAGGGATACCTGGCACATTCGGTGTGGTTTTATTTCATTGCGCCTCCCGGGGGCAGAGCATCTATTGACTCACGCGGATTTGACAACCAGATTGCTGTTTATGACGCCGCTTCTTCCGACAGTCTCCTGGCCGGGAACTATAACCTGTTGGCTGCCAACGACGACTACCACGATCAGGATATGCAATTTGCAGCCGCTACAGAGGCACTAACGGACCTGACTCCCGGAGAAAAATACTGGGTTCAGGTAGATGGTAGCGGAGGGAATACCACCGGCACTTTTTATCTTACCCTTTATGACAGTCCCCTGGGCATCGGTAACATCCGTACAAAAAGCGAAGAAAAGGCTTTTGTAGTATTTCCCAACCCCAACGATGGCGATTTCAACCTTCTGTTTTACCGGGAGATCCCTCCCTCCAGCCGGATAAAAATATTTTCCGGCGAAGGAAAAATGATCTTTTGGCAACCTCTCCCTGCTGCCGCTGCCGGTCAAACCCTCAGCATACCGGTGACCCTTAAAAACAAAGGGATCTATCTGATACAAGTTATCTTAAAGGATAAAATGTTTGCAGCCAAGATGATGGTACGTTAATATTTTTCCTATCTTGATTAACTACTTTTTTTTGAAAAAGTCAGATTGCATTTTCTTTTAACGGAAAGATGCAACAATGGTTTTTTTTCATCGTCTTTTATCCGGACAATGAGTATGGCAGAACAAAAATATACGAATATTCACCAGGATCTTATTGACCAGTGCAGGCAGGGTAACAGGCAGGCACAGTTTGAGATATATAAATTATATTACAAGGCCATGTACAATACAAGCTTGCGTATCGTAAACAACACACAGGAAGCCGAAGACATCATGCAGGAGGCTTTTCTTTCGGCTTTTGAAAAAATAGACCACTACAAGGAAGAAGTAAGCTTCGGAGCCTGGCTGAAAAGAATTGTTGTCAACAGATCCCTGGACAGCCTCCGCAAGAAACACTATGAATTCGAAGATATAGAATCCCAGCTTCTTATGCATGCTGCAGCGGAAGAACCGGAAGATGAAGTGCCCTATGATCCCGGGCTTATCCGGAAAGCCGTAGAACAATTGCCGGCAGGCTACCGCACAATCCTGACCCTGCATCTTTTTGAAGGTTATGATCACGAAGAAATAGCCGGAATTTTAGGGATCAGCAATGTCACTTCCCGGTCACAGTATTTCCGGGCACGGCAAAAACTGAAAGAGTTATTAAAAACGAGTATGAGTTATGGATAAACTGAGCAGATACATACAAACCCACCGGGAAGATTTTGAGTTGGACGCCCCGGAAGGTCACGGTGAACGTTTCCTGAAAAAACTAACTCACCGCCACAGACGATCGCTCCTCATGAGAGCCCGGCCGGTGCTGAAAATGGCCGGGATAATCCTTTTGTTCATCCTCTCCGGCCTGTGGATACTGGAACATACAAACCTGTTGTCTTCGTCTGACAAAGATCCTCAGATTGCAGAATTTAGAGAAGCGGAAAATTACTATGCCATACAGGTTAGTCAGAAATACAATCAACTTAAACAGATGAAGTTTGTCGGAGACACCCTCCAGAAACAAATCATCCTGAAAGAACTCGGGAGCATGGACTCTGTCTATTCTCAGTTACAAAAAGATCTGAAAATGAATCCGGGCGACGAGCGTATCCTGCAGGCGATGATCGAATATTATCAGACCAAGCTCAATGCATTGAATACCATCATAAATCAACTATCTCAAATTCAGAACCATAATAAACCAAAGAGCCATGAAAAAACGAATCTTTAATACAGGACTTACCGGTATAATCCTGTTATCAGCAACCTTGTCGGCGTGGGCGCTCCCTCCCGACCAGGTTGTCAAAAAGTATCACAAGAGCTATCCGGCTACACAAAAAACGGTATTAAGCATCCAGAATAAGTACGGGGATGTTAACCTGGAAAACTGGGAGAAAGATTCCATTGCCATAGACGTTACGATTACAGTAGAATATCCGGACCGGGAGAAAGCGCAAAAGTTACTGGGATATCTGAAGGTGGATTTTAACAGCCAGGGAGACAATATTTCCGCTGTTACGGTTATCGACAATGATTTTTCCCGTTATGGCAGGCATTTCTGGGGTAATGAAAAAAAATTCAGCATTGACTACACAATCCATGCCCCCGCCCGGATCAACTACAACCTGCTGAATAAATACGGAGATGCATTTATCAATGCAATAGACGGAAAAGTAAATATAGAGATCCGTTACGGACATCTAAAGATCAACAAACTGACACAGGGTAATCATAAGCCCCTGAACAATATTATCCTGGCTTATTCAAAAGGGACTATTGAAGAAGCCAACTGGCTGATGCTCAATCTCAAATACTCACGTCTTGAAATCAACCATGCCAGTGCTCTTGCCGGCGAAACCAAATACTCCAAACTTTTTACCGGCGATGTCAGTTCCGTCGTTCTTGAATCGAAATACGACACCTACCGTTTCGGGAAACTGAACAATCTGATCGTAGAAGCTGGTTACGGAGACATAGAAGCCGATGAGGTAAGCAAAAAGATCATGCTGGATACAAGATACACCGGTGTGGATGTGGATCATGTATCCGCCGGCTTTTCCTCCATTGAGGTGGATAATGAATACGGTCACATCAAACTGGATATTGATTCGGGAGCCTCCTACCGCCTTACGGGAAGCACTTCCTACTGTGCAATTCATTATCCCGAATCGGACCGGATCAGCCGGATCACAAAAAACAATTCTTCGGAAGTTCACGGATTCATAGGGAAAGACCGGAATTCAGTCTCCACGGTAAAGATCAAATCCAGATACGGCACGGTGGATCTGCATTAAAAGTAACCTTTTATTCTTATTCTGCACTACCGGAGTATTTTCGAAAACACTCCGGTATTTTTTTTAAAAAGTATATTTATACATTATTCTCATATGAAATATTTTTTTAATTTTGTGTACGCTTTGCAGGAAAATCGCGCTATGCGTTCTCCTGCAAAGTGAAAAAGTGTTCTTAATAAATAACCTAAAACTAATGATTTATGGACAAAAAATTATTGCTAGTGCTAATGGTGTTTATAGCATTTCTTGGAAGTGCTGTAGCA
Organism: Bacteroidales bacterium; assembly: GCA_021157415.1. Classification (GTDB taxonomy): domain Bacteria; phylum Bacteroidota; class Bacteroidia; order Bacteroidales; family VadinHA17; genus DRPN01. The sequence goes on from JAGGWN010000001.1 coordinate 27,737, forward strand.
CAGGAGAAAACGATCACGGGGAAAGTGACATCTTCAGAAGATGGATCCACGGTTCCCGGTGTGAGCGTTATGGTAAAAGGGACCACCATAGGAACTATCACAGACGTGAATGGGAACTATACACTGAAGGTTCCTGCTGATGCAAAGGTGCTGGTTTTTTCATTTGTCGGTATGACCACCAAAGAGATTGAGATCGGTAACCAGGGTGTTATCGATGTGGTCATGGAGCCGGCCAATGTAGAACTCGACGAAGTAGTTGTGACCTCTCTGGGTATCTCCAGGCAGAAAAAAGCTTTGGGGTATGCCGTTTCCGAATTGAGCGGCGGGGAGATATCCACGGTCAAAGAAAGTAATGTGGTAAACTCCCTTTCCGGGCGTGTTGCCGGGGTGGTCATCACCAAGTCTCCTTCCGGTCCCGGTGGAGGCACCAGGGTAGTCATCCGGGGAAACAACTCACTGACGGGTAACAACCAGCCTCTTTATGTAGTGGATGGCGTACCTATTGACAACTCCGGTTTCGGTAGCGCCAACGGTTCGGGAACAGCCAACTACCGCCGGGACGATTATGGTACCGGCGTTTCGGACATCAACCCGGACGATATTGAGTCGATCACGGTTCTGAAAGGGCCGAATGCCGCTGCTTTGTATGGATCGAGAGCTGCCAACGGGGTGATTCTGATCACCACCAAGAAAGGAAAGGCTCAAAAAGGTGTAGGGGTTTCCTTCAACTCCTCCACGACCTTCGAAAACCCGTTGCTATTGCCCAAATTCCAGAACGAATACGGACAAGGCTCGGATGGGAATACATACACGGATGTTAATGAACTGAAAAACCATGGCGGCTCCTGGGGTGCCAGGATGGACGGTTCACAACAGATTTACTGGACCGGGGAAACACGCCCCTATGTAGCACAACCGGATAATGTAAAGAATTTCTTCGAAACCGGAAGCAATCTGGTCAATACCGTGGCTTTGGAAGGAGGTAGCGACAAATACACACTTCGTTTTTCCTATACAAACAACCACGCCAAATCCATCCTTCCGAATGCCGGCCTCGACAGAAACAATTTTGATGTCAGGGCCGTAGGCCATGTGTCAAAAAAACTTACAGTTGACGCCAAAGTGACCTATTTTGTTCAGGAAGCCAATCAACGGCCTTTCCAGGGTACAGAAGGGGTTATGGCCTATCTCTACGACATTCCCAGGAATCTGGATATTAACGATCTGAAAGACTACCAAAATCCTGACTATTCGGTCAGAACCTATACCAACGGGACCAATGGGAACCCTTACTGGGTGCAATACCATGACATTAACAAGGATACACGTCACCGTACCATTGGGTTTGCCAAGGCCACTTATGAATTTACCGACTGGTTATCTGCTTTTGTAAGGATTGGTACCGACTTTGTCTCCCAGAAAATTGAAACCGTCAATCAATACGGACACTGGTTTTACAGTACGGGACGCTTCAACTACAGAACATACAACACCAGCGAAACCAATGCTGACTTCCTGTTACTGTTCAATAAGAACCTGGGCAGTAATTTCAATCTCTCTGCCAATTTCGGAGGAAACCTGCGGACCAACACTTACGAGAACATGGGTATCTATGGTGATGATTTTAAGATCCCCACCAAGGCCACTACCGCCAGTGCCCGTGAGTTGATCCCCTCCTATACTCCGTTGCGGACAAAAAAGGTGAACTCGTTGTATGGATCGGCGTCTCTGTCCTATGCCAATTTTCTATACCTGGATCTAACGGGTAGAAACGACTGGTCTTCCACTTTGCCCAAGGACAACTGGTCATACTTCTATCCTTCGGTTAGTTTATCTGCTTTGCTGAACAAGTTCATCGATCCGGATGCCAACTTCCTTGATCTTTTGAAAGTCAGGGGCAGCTGGGCCAAGGTAGGTAGCGATACCGGACCTTATCAACTGGATATCTATTACAACCTGCAGCAAAACGGATATCTCGGATTGACAACCCTGAGCCGTCCATCCGTGAAGATGAACCCGAATCTAAAGCCCGAGCAGACCAAATCACTCGAAGTCGGAGCTGAATTCAGGATGTTCAAAAACAAGATATACGGAGATTTCTCCATATACAATATTACCTCCAATGATCTGATCATGGACGTACCTGTTTCCCCCTCTACTGGATACGGTTATTTCCGCAGCAATGTAGGACAGATGACCAACAAAGGATTTGAGGTCATGTTGGGAGGCACGCCGGTTTACACCAACGGTTTCTCCTGGGATATTTCGGTTAATTTCTCGCACAACAAAAACACCCTGGATGAGTTGATTGAAGGAGTAGATAACTATATCTTCAGTACCACCAATGCAGGAAATGTGGTTGTACAGGCTACGGTAGGCGGTGGTTTCGGAGACATGTACGGCACCGACTGGAAACGTACCGACGACGGTCGTCTGGTAGTGGATGCCCAGGGACGCCCGCTGGCCACTTCCGACAAGGTTTATCTTGGAAACTATCAACCCGACTGGGTAGGTGGAATCACCAACACGTTGCGTTACAAGGGTGTCACCCTGAATACCCTGATCGACACCCGTATCGGCGGACAATTGTTCTCAGGCACTGACGCCTCTCTTGATGCTTCCGGTGTGACGGACAGAACCTTGCAATACAGGGACGGGGTAACACTGGATGCCGTTTACAACTCTGGCACCCCGGACAACCCGGTATGGACAGAGAACACCACCCAGATTACCGGACAACAATATTGGGGCGCCGTATCAGGTATCGCTTCCAACTATGTCTATGACCAGACCTATGTCATGCTGCGTGAATTGTCCCTGACATACACCCTGCCCAAGAAGTTGTTCGAAAACAATTTCCTGGGTTCCGTTTCGGTGGGATTCATAGCCCGGAACCTCGGATTCCTGTATAAAGAGATTGAGAACTTTGATCCTATCTCCAGCTACAGTACCAGCAACTATGCACAGGGAATTCTTTACTTCACCCTGCCTACGACAAGAAGCTATGGGTTCAATGTAAACATTAAATTTTAACCATTAAAGGTATAAAAATGAAAACACTTAAATATATTCTAACCATCTTTTTTATTTTCGGGTTAGCTTCCTGTACAAAGGATTTTGTGGAGATTAACAAGAACCCGAATGCTGTTTATCCTGACGAAGCAAGTGCGCGGTATTTCATTACCAATCCGGAATACCAGTTGTATGCACCCAATCGTTATCCTTATTGGCGTGCTCACCTGATTCATACCGATCGTTATGCCGGCTATTTCACCTTTGGATTTAAAGGCGACTGGTGGTCTGATGAATTGGGTTATCATTATTCTTCCGGATACACTGATGCTGCCTGGGGATGGCTGGAAGGCTATTTCAGCCAGATTGACAACTTCATGCGTCTGACCGACAAAGGCGGTGATTTTGAAAACCCGCTGATGTATGCGGTAGGACAGATCATCAAAAGCCTCTATTATCAGACGTTTACGGATGTCTTTGGTGAAGTGCCTTTTTCCGAAGCAGGAAATCCCGACATCCAGCAACCCAAATTTGATACGCAGAACGATATCTACCAGGGGCTCATCGCCATGCTTGATGAGGCCATCACTACTATCGGGGATAATCAGCGTACCGGCGACGGCGTGCAGGATTTGGGTGAGAATGATGTCATTTTCCATGGAGATCTGCAGAAATGGAAAAAACTGGCCAACACACTGAAGCTGCGCATTGCCATGCGTGCCTACGGAGCTTCCGGCGCCGACTGGGTGAATGATGCGGTTAACTCCACTTTTACGCTGGGAGCATTCCTCGATGATGAAAGCGACAATGCCCTCTTACCCAAGGACAATGAGATATCCCAGTGGGGAAGTGCCTGCTATGGCGACATCTGGTGGAATTTCGGCCTGGGCTCTAACTGGACCATGGGGAAATATCTCATAGACTACATGAGTAAATACAACGATCCCCGTTTACCCAAGTATGCCCAGCCCGCACCGGGAGGTACGTTTGTCCTGCAACGACCGAAGCAATCGGAAAACGAAGAAGGCTACGATAACTTTCCGGCACGGATCAATTTCCTGAGAGGCGTCCTGGAAGATGCTACCGGTGGGGATATAACCTTTACCGACTGGACCGACAGTGTACAGATCTCCATTCCTGAGAACAAGTATTATATCGGTCAGCCACCACGGTTGAACAGCAAGGTATATCCCTATGTCGTGTATGAATTCTGGTCCACCCCTTCGGAATGGGTGATTCAGAAAAAAAACCAGGGCAAGCCCATCTTCCCGGAGATTATCCTTACCACCGGCGAATCTTATTTCCTGCGTGCCGAAGCTGTTGAAAAAGGATTGGCTACAGGCAATGCCGAAGAGCTTTTCCAGAATGGAATCCGTTATGCCATGAAGCTTTGGGAAGTCAGCGATGCCGACATTGACGACTATCTCACCAATGCCTCGTTGGCTCACCTCGACGGGACCCAGGAAGAAAATCTCCAGAAGATCGAGATACAAAAATGGATTGCTCACTACACCGATGGTTTTGAAGGATGGGCTGACCTTCGTAAAAACGGTTATCCTGTGGAAATGGCCCAGGGTGTTTCCGACCCGATTATCTTCGGTTTGGGCGACGACAATGGTGTATTGCCACAACGTATGCGTTACGGCAATGCTGCTTATAACAATAACGGTGACAACCTGCAGGAGGCCATCTCCCGTCAAGGTCCCGATGTACAAGGAACACCCCTGTGGTGGGCCAAAACGTCCAAATAATACTTGATTATTCCTATGTAAAAAACCGTTCATCTTCGGGTGAACGGTTTTTTTTATCCAAAATCCGCAATGGAAAAACAAAAATGTTTTGCATTGCTCATCGCCTTCGCGTAGCTTCAGCGTAGTAAAGGACTTACCCAACGAAAACATCCGTTCGGCTTTCCCGTGGTTCCTAATCCGTCAACCGTTTTATTTCAGCAACGTATCGCTGATCACCTTCAGCAAACGCAGCGAGTCGATAAAAGTATCCTGTGACAGTTCCCAGATCATGATCCCTCCCACATTATGATCCCGTACATAAGATGCTTTTCTGCCCATGGTTATCCGGCCGTTGTAATAGATATCATCCACCTGATCCTGATTGTAAGCTTCCGGATACTCCTGCAGGATTGTCCGATAAGTAATTCCTTTCCCGTTGTTGGAAAAATCTCTCCCGTAAAAAGGGACACCCAGAAGGATGTTTTCTGCAGGCCAGCCCCGGTAATTAATCCAGTAGGCCAGGCCGGTGGCATCTGCTCCGCTACCGTGGCCAATTGCATCTTCGTACGAAGCATGCGGACCGGGGTTGCTCCAGGGACCACTAAAATCATAAGCCATCACCTGCAATCCGGTGGCATACTCCGTGATCCCGTCCAGGTAATGCTTCCCTCCCCAGTTGGATGCATACAAGTCCACCGACAGTTCAATGCCGAAAGGACTCAGTGTCTCATGCAATTCGGCCAGGAGGGTCACCAGGGCATTGCTCTCTTCAGGCAGCACCGTATTGGTGGCCGCACCGTTCCAAAACTCCCAGTCAATATCTACTCCGTCCAGACAGTTGGCAAACACATAGTTTTTTATATCCCTGATCAGTCGTTTTCTGCGGGTCTCATTCACTGCCACATAGGGGAAATTATCCGAATCGGCAGCCCCTCCTATCGACAGGAATACCTCAACCCCATGGGCATGGGCCTCATCAACCAGGACGCCAGTCATATCCAGGTGGTCTGTCACCAGATGTCCTTCGCGGGAAAGAGAGGCAAAAGCATAATCGATCCGGGTGATCTCATCCCAATGCACGGAAGAAACAGGAAAAATATCCTCCGCCCAATAGGGATAAAACCCGACTACTCGTGATGGGGCTTCTTTCGGCGTAAACGGGGACTTACATACCGGTTCCGTCAAATCTTCACGTACCGGCACCTCGATTTTTTTTTCTTTCGTACAAGATGCCATCCACAAAGCCATCGCTCCGGAAAGCAAAATCAGTCCTGCTAAAGAAGCTATTTTTGCTATAAGTTTATTCTGAATATTATGCGAAGACTCTTTACAGATATGTCGTGGAAACATTAGTTTTTTTTCAGAAGTTCAGTAAACTACCTCGAAGCAGAACTTTGGGGAATTGACCCATTTTAAGATTATTTAATTGTTTTCCGTAATCCACAGCGTAACGATCTCCATAGGTTTCAGCACAAGCTCCCCGGAAACTTCTTTCCTTTTCACTCCCAGCGGATCAGTAACACATATCGTTCTTTGGGCCTGTTTCTCCCGGGAAAGTCTGAGGGGAAGCATTCTCTCCGAAGGGTTAAATAGTCGCATCAACCATCCGTTATCCAGTGGCTGAACCCAGGTCACCATCAGGTCATTTTCCGGGACCGGCAGCTCCTGCAGGTTTTTCCCGGCCGGTTTTCCGCCGATGGCCAGCAAGGGCTGTCCGGTCTCCATACCTTGTTTTTTAGCCCGGGAAAGATCAAACTTTTTGTGAGGAATCATAAAATATCTGAAGACCGTTTTTCCTTCCTGGGCTGCCCGATAATTGGTTCCCCAATAATTATTCATTACATAGGACAGGATATTCTGCCGGGGTTGTTGCACATGCTTCAGCCAGCCAACCAGATTGGCATCGGTAGTGATTCTGCCCAGTTCCACCATCCCGGCATCGGGTGTAAACCAGGTGATTCCCTTTTCTTTATCCGACACATCCACCCAGTTCTGAACGGTAAAATAATTACGGCAAGATCCCGGCAACTGATCTTTTTCAGGACGGTATGCCCCCCAGGCAATATCCATCAAAGTCCGTCCTTCCGGAAGATGAAAAGGAAACGTAAAAAATACCGACTCGGGGAAATAGATCTTTTGCTTATCCACCGTATTGATGATCTCCACCAGGCTGCTTTCCTTGTAGAGACGTATTTCCCGCACCAGACCGTTGGTGCCCGCCGCTCCGGAAGAAAGCACTACCGATTGATATACCGGTCCGTCGGCAGCATACAACAATTTTGTAGGGGCCGGTATCTGCGGATGATCCGGCTTACGGCCCCTTATATAAACAAACCCGTTGAGTCCCTGTCCGTAAAGCGTATCGGAGAGCTCGGCACCTGTTTCTTTCATCTGAAGAGATACCATACTTCCGGTCTTACGGTCCACGGTTATTTTCAGGGAATCATTCTCCAGCACCCACGGATTTTTTCGTGCTGCCATTTTCTGTAAAGGTTTCGCTTTCTCGTAAATCCGGTATGTTTTCCACCCGAAAGCAGGCACCCCCCCGGCAAAAAACACCCGACTCCCGTCCCTGTTTCTCTGACACGGTACCAACCGGCCATTTTCATCCGTCACTTCGATATATTTTCTGTTGCCTGTTTTCGGCAACGTAACCAGCCCCGATCTTTTCCACGAAAGGGTGTTCAACACCGTGATTCTATTCTGTCCTTCTGAAATTTCTCCGGAGAGGGAGTTTTTCAACAGGGTTTTCGTCTGATCGTCGGCTTTGATGGCAAAATTTCTTTTGACAGCCCATTGGCTCAGCGTAAAGGGACTTTCCGGTTCACTGATACTGTTCCATGACCCCCAGGTATGCTCATCATACAACAGGATATTTTTCCAGGCATTGTAAAAAGACGCTTCGGGATAGCGATCGGGATGAAACATGCTGAAGAGCGTTGAAGCCTGCACGATCCTGGTAGCATTGGCACGGTTTATCGCCGTTTCGCGGGCTGAAGAAGAAGCTCCGTCCGACCAGTAAGGAGTCAGGTCTCCGCGCAGCACCGGCAGATCTTTTCCGTATTTTTTCTCAAACGCCCCAAACAGCCGGCTTACGGTGGTTATTTCCATTTTCGGAGAAACATATTTTTCGTTCCATTTTTTAACCGCTTCCGACAGCAACGAATCCGGCGGTCCGTTATCTGATCCGATATTATAGCGCAGAGCCACCATATCATAGGGATAGTTTTTGTCTTTCAGTTCTTTCAGATAAGCAAATATTTCTTTCGGACGGAGTGCATTCTCCAGCGAATGGTTTTCGAGGGCTCCGTGAAACATGGAATATCCCTTTCCATGCACCCAGCAGAGGACCCTGCCTTTGCCCGAAGGGGACTCCCAGTAGAAAGGTTTATCTCCCAAATCGGGGATGATATGGCCGATGCGGTCGAAAGTATTGGTTCCTATCGACAAGTAACGCACGCCGTTGTGTGCCAGCACCGGCACCAATCCCCATGTATATCCCGGCACATCGCTGATCATGGCAGAGATGAGGGGGACACCGATCGAATCGGCCAGGCGCCTTGCCGGCTCCACCAGTCTCATCAGCTCTTCAGGCCGGCAGAGGCCGGTGAGCTCATTGGCATACAATGCATCCAGCTCAATCCATCCTTTTTTTATGGCGCTGATCATAGCATCCTTTTTTTCTTTTGAAGCATGATGCAGGTAAGTCTCCATCGGCCACATACCCTCGGTATTCCACCTGAAGCGTGCTTCTTCCGGATAATTAACGGACTCTTTAGCATACCGCAGGGCCCGCTCCAGATGATTCCACTGTATGCGTTGCACCTCTGCCTGTACCTGGGTATAACCGATATCCACATGAGAATGATGCAGCAGATAGATTGTTTTTTCCCGAACAGGTTTGATTTCAATATATTCTTCTGCCAGCACCCGGTGATCCTGGCGGATACCAAAAAGCAGTCTCTTCTTCTTTTTAACAACCGGAACATAAAAACGCCATGAGTTCAGTCCCGGAGCCATGCTTTTTGCAGAGACCTCTTTCCCCAGTCTTACCTTCACCGTTTCGGTGTCACCCAGGTGTACGAGATCCACGCGTATCATATTCATTTTCTTCCCTTCGTGCCAGACCACAGCCTCCTGTCCTTCAATCTCCAGTTTGGGCTGCACCCCATAACGATAGGTCATGTACCACACCCGGCTCCCCGCTGTTTCTCCCATGATTTTCAGACGCAAAGGAGCTCCTTTCGTGACCAAACCGGCGGGCACGGAAAGGGTCATGTAACCCATCAAATCGCCGTGTTTATCCACCATCACACTCCGGAATAAGAGTTGAATCCCTTTTTCTCCTTTGACCAGCCATTTTCCCTGCCGCCGGTTTGAAGGATTGCGGAAAGATAAAACAGAGTCACCATTCATAAACAGGTCGAAACGGTGTTGTTCCCCGTTCACATCTATGGCTGCCAGCCAAAGAAAGCGGGCCGTATCGCGGGCAAAGGTTTCCGGGACAGGCGCCGTCTCCCACTCGATAAACTGATTACGCTCCAGGCTGCGCACCAGCAGAGCATCCCGGGCTTCCGGCTGGGGTGAATGATATCTCAACACCTCTCCGGAAACTCTTTTACCAAATCCTTTGATGTAGGATACTTCTCCCGTATCGGAAAAGGGAACCGTTTTGTTACATCCTGTAAAAAAGAACACCCCTGACAGGATATATATAAAAAAGGTTTTTCGATACATTACTGATTTGTTTTAATAAAAGATAAAGATATCATTTTCATATCCAATCGCCACACCGCTCCGTTGGGATCTTTTATTTAACGATAACCTCGTCACAAAACATCCATGCTTTCTCGCCAGCTCCCGGCGCCCATTCCGGGCATATCCCCATATTCTTCGCCACCATCCGCACATAGCGTGCCTGTACCGGTCCGCCCCTCCATCTCACCGTAAGAATCTCGGGCCCCACAGCGGTAGAGAGCGAATCAGGCCGATACTGATAAACAAGAGAATAATCTTTGCCGTTCCGAGAGACATAAAAAGTCACTTCACGCGGAAAGAATATCCAAACTTTCGACTGCTGCAGAAAATGCGACTCCAGCGTGTCTATCTCCCGCAACGAGTCCAGGTCTATCGTTGCCGACAGATCGACATAGTGATACCCCTGCCAGGTAGGATTCTTATAATTGGCCTGTGCCACCCGGCCGTCCGTAAGGCCTCCGAATCCCCCGGCATCATACCTGGCCGAGAAAAGCTGGTCCAGGTCCGGCATTCTTCCCAGGGCTTTGTGCACGACAACAGATTGTCTGCAGATCCCAAGCTGCTCTCCGTAGCGAAATACGGCTGCCACAATATCTGCATCTTTCCGAACTTGGAATGGCTCTGTATATACCTGCGACGCAGCATCCGGCATTTTCCCCGTCAGATCATACCGGATCACAGCGCTGTCCATGGTAGTATGTAGTGACACTTCCAGATTACGTCCGGGTTGGCCCACCGCGGTTTCCAAATCTATCACCGGCACCATTGCCAGATCATCAAACCAGGCTGTTCCCCGGGTATCCAGATAGAGGGAAACAGATACTCTTTGCACGGCCTGGGAAGGATCCTGCGGTGTGATGAACATTTCATATTCCCGCCAGTCCTGTGTCAGGTCGAAGGATTCTTGCGTGCCCGCCGCCGATAATACAAAACGGGGTGTCGAAGGAGCCGGTTCCGGATGGAAAAGACGATACAAGAATCCTCTTTTCTCCGGTATCACCAGTGCTGGTGCCGCTTTGGCCCAAATGGTAAGGCGGTAGGTACGACCGTAATCCAGGTAAGCAGGGAAAAAGGATAATCCGGCACCTTTTCCATCCTGTGGGGTCACCATTCTGACGGAATGATCTCCGGTGTGAGAGACTCTGGAATCGACAAAATAAGTAGCTCCCCGGTCTTTCCCGGCACGGGCATAGGCTGCTGACGGCACGCCGGGAACCGGCAGGTACTCAAACCCGGGATCCACGATCATATTCAGGTGGTCGGTCTCTCCTTTTACCGGCGCCGGTTTCTTCAGCGAGATCTTATACACCCGTGTTCCAAAAGCATCTATCATTCCGGGCAGTATGTGTTTCTTTATCGCTACATTCCGGTTTTCGAACATCACCTCTGCCTTCCCCGCCTTCAGCGTGTCGGGTAGCACGATGCGCAATGATCCCGGCTGGTTTACGGTATTGACACATACCAACACCAGGCTACTGTCCCGCCACCATCCTTTTAATCTGACCTCCTTGTTTCCCGACTTCAGGTTCTTCACCTCATCTCCCCCACAATACCACGGGGTCAGTTCGGCGGTTTCCAAAGCTATCTTTCCACATTCATCCCAGGCAGCCACCGATTTGGGAAACCCATTCAATCCGTTACGGATAAAATATTGTATCCCCCGGGCCCCGTTGATCAAAGCCAGGTAAGTCATCACCCGCAGCTCGGAGGGGGTAGGTTCTCTTTGCCACACTTCCGCTCCTCCGAAAGCCTGTGGGACGATCCAGAGAGGTTTTTCCGGATACAAAGCCTTCATTAAAAGTTTGCTGACATTTTCAACCTCAGTCACCGGCCGGTTGGGTATGGGATAAGGATCAGCCATCACAATATCCATGGCCCCGGCATAGCGATATGCTTTCTGCGGAGTCATGAAAACCATGGTCACCGGATGATAAGGATCCAGTTTCTTGATCAGATTATAAGTCTCCACAAGCGGTCCGGGAGGCTTCCCCTGTCCCACCGGTTCATCGGCAATATACCAGGCCAGCAGGGCCGGGTGATCTTTGAAGGCCATCACTTCATGGATCAAACGTTCTCTTTTCTCTTCTTCCGAGGCCATCATCTTCGACCTCACACCTCCTCCTCCGGCCACACTCAGCAGATTATAGTTGACCTTCACCCCCAGCGCGGCACAACGGTCCATATAGGCCTTGCGCTGCCGGAAAGTCTTCTTTTCTATCCTCTGATAAGGAGACATCATGTTGAACCCCCGCACCGCCTCTTCTTCCGGCAGGGTCGGATACACCGGAGAGTAGGCATAGAAACCGAAAGGGATCAGCGGCAAACCCTGCACAATCAGGTTTCCCGTCAAACGATCTGTCTTTACTGCGTTCGCTTTGGGTGGCAAAATCTTTACCATGACCACCGTATCCCACACCAGGCTGTCCGGCTCTCCCCTGATCACACATTTTACAGGGGTTTCTCCCTGCTGAAAACCGGAAAGGTCCACCGGAATACGATTCATCCCTCCTGTAAGAGGAAAGCGGGACATCCGACTGTCATTTTCCAAGAAGATCTCTCCTGAAAAAGATTGCTCCGGAGCCATCTTCTCCAGAAAAATAAGAACTTCGCTCTTTTTCTCCGTGGTATAATAATCCTGTCGTGTCAGGACTTTGATGCCGCCGGCCCGCAAGGACCAACCATTCACCACCACAACACACAACAAAAACCAACTCTTCATCCGGAACGTGTATAATTTCATAATCAATATTTTTTATCTCACAGTCTCTCTAATCCTCCGGCTCTTTTTTTCTTCTCACTTCTCCGTTTTCCAGGTCAACCCATCCTGCCGGATATGCCATAGCATATTTTCTTTTGTTCCGGGCAGGGTGATTTCATAGAGGTGATCCGTGATCTGTATGTCGGGGAGTGTTTTGTAACTGTCAAACACAGCCGGATTCACCTGTAACTCTTCCAGAGAAGACGTAAACCTGCCGGTTTTGTTAAAATAGCGTTTTTCTTTGTAGTAGAGATTGCGCAAGGTCCACTTTACCTGTTCGTCTGCGGGCATCTCAAAAGCAGTGTGATCCGTTCCTGCTATATGGCCGGAAAAAAGCAAAAACCCCCAGGTTTCCGGCGCATGCATATTGATGATCCCCTGGGGTGACCACACCCAGTTATTTTCAGGCAGTCGTTTGCCGGCAGTATCTTTACGCACCACATACTTTCCTCCACGCACTTCGGTTTCCCACTCAACCCTGGAAAAATCGATCCTCCAGATATCGCCGGGTACGGGAGGTTTTTGTTTCGGGGCACATTCTCTCAAAATATTTAACGGCATAGCGATCTCGAGGGTCCATTTTTCATCTTTATCTCCGGGATGGTTGATGGTGCCGTAAATATGGGTAGCCGTTTGCAGCCCGCGGATATCCCATCCGTTTACCGGCGGCCCACCGTCGCGGTAAGGTTTTATGAGCATCAGGTCCCAATAGGTGGCCAAGGCATTCATCTCATATTCATAATACTGATGCGTATCCCCGTCGGGGTCGATGAACACCTCGAAGTCGTTATCATAAAAGATAACCGTATCCCGCTGATGCAGGGTAGCCCATATATCGGGCTCCTCCAGTTCTGCGGCAATGTAAAGATGATCATCATCCCACAGCATTTTTACCCGGGTATGATAACGGGGCGCCGGTTTTAACGATCCCTCGATATCCGTAAAATATTCCGTCCACAGAGCCTCCCCCCATTCCTGCTCATTTATGATTCCGTCCACCTTGATTTTCTGTGGGGAACGGTAACAGATGTAATGGCGCGGAGCAAAGGGTATCTTCAACCCGAAGAAAGATTTTTCTTTCGGGGCATTGTTCTTTTCCGTCTCTTCTTTAGGACGATTGCATCCTGAAAACAACAATACGGGAAGCATCAGTATCAGTAAATTTATTTTCTTCATGGCTTGTGATCCATTATATGATTCGAGTACAATTCAGAGTTAAAAAAGAGGTTCATTCTGCAAATATGCAACACCATAGAATCAGCTTCATACCAGGAAATTCTTCCAATGTTTTTCCGACATTCCCCGGAAATTAAACAGGCAGACGCCCTGTGCACCTCCTTTCATGGCATAGTCAACTGCTGCGGACATTCTGTCGGGCGTGACGGCCGGAACAAAAAGTCCGCTGAACAGGGGAAATTTGCCTTTCAATGCCTCTTCCCCTTCTCTGGTTGCCATTTCGAGCCAGTCAATATCCTTTTCATAGAAATTATGATACATCATAGGGAAAATTTCGTCCAGGTTCCAGTTTGACCAATCCTGGCGCACCAGTTTCCGGGCAATGGTTGGAGTGGGAAATACCGCAGCGCTCAGTTTCTTCCCATAACTTTCCGTCACCTCTTTCAGATGATTGACAAGCCTTGTGATGCTGTCCCAACGAAACTCCACCCATGCTTTGTTTGACGAGGGATCCGTAAGATCCAGAGGGTCCACTCCTGCTTGTTCCCTGAATTTTTTCCTGCAGTCATCGCAATAACAAAAATCGAATTGCGGATATTCCTTATCCTGTACCAGGTTATACTTTTTCCACAATCCTACCGGTAGGATCACATCGGGGAAACGAATATAATCGAGATGCACACCATTCACGTTTTGCATGGAAGCCAGGCGGGTTACCCGCTCTGTCAAATAATCTTTCACTCCCTGTTTATTTGGGCACAGCCACTTATAATAACCTACATAGGGGGGATGTTCCAAGATCGATTTTCCTTCGCGCGAGACCACATACCAGTCGGGGTTTCCTTTCACAATATCAGGATCATTCACCATCAAGGATATAATCCACACATGAAACTCCAGACCCAGTTGCCGGGCTAGGGCCGCCGCCATCTCCACTTTTTTCTCACTTCCCTTAAACAGGATTCCGGCAAATCCTGCTTTTTTCAGAAACTTCAGGTCTTTCTCTATCTCTTTATCATCTTTTTTAGCCGAATACCACACCCATGACGGGACCTTCGCCTGATACCCCCGGCAACCGTTCAGGGCCCAGGGCATCAGGGCAGCTCCTGTTATCCCCAGAGCTCCCAGTCTGAGAAATTCTCTTTTACTGATCTTTTTCATAATCAATTTTTTTATCTATGAAATTCTTTGTGAATCGGGTTCAATAATTCACCGTGACGGTCTCCGGAATATTCCCAGATCATGATCCCACCAAGATCTTTCTTTTTTAAGTAACGTACTTTAGCTTCCAGAGAACGGGGATTCTCATAACTCACAAAAATTGCTTCTTTCTCATTCCACAGGTACGGGGCTTTGGCTTTTTTATCCCAGTAAACATGATAATCCGGGATTTTCATCACAGAATCCGCAATGGTATGATACTGCCAGTGACCTCCTTTTTTTCTGGCTATCTGACAGAGCCCATTGTTCATTTTTTCCACTCCTCTCCACCAGCGACCGTAAAAAGCCCCGCCAATCACTATTTTCCCAGGAGGAACGCCTGCCTTCTCAAAAAGCCTGACGGACTGACTTACGGAGTTTCCGTATGGTTCACAGGAGGACTCAAAGAGATTGGAGATATGGCCTGTTCTGTTATCCCATTCTCCGTAATAATCATACGTCATCACATTGATAAAATCCACCACCTGTGTGATATCTTTAATAACCACATGATCAAGCCAGTCTTTGGTAGCCCCTGCATCAATGGATAACAGATAATGCTGGTTGTCGCTTCTCAGAAAAGCCATTCTGTTCAGGGCAATACGCAAATCTTCCAGTAACAGGGAGAAGTTCAGTTGGTCGTCCGGAAGATAGTGATTGCCCGCACCGATACGACCGGGATATTCCCAGTCTATGTCCACACCGTCAACGTTGTACATGGCCACCATCACCACGAGCTGGCTGGCAAACCGTCGTCGCGACGAATCGGTTCGTGCCACATCCGAAAAATATTTAGAGCCATCCCATCCTCCCACGCGAAGCAATATTTTCAGCTGGGGGTTCTGTTTTTTCAGGGAGGTAAGATAATACAGGTTTCCCTCATCCCGGGGGTTGGCCAGATAAGGGGTTCCGTCCTGGCGGATCCTCACAAAAGAGTAATTGATATGAGTCAGATAAGAGGCATTGATCCCCATGTCCGGAATGTTTTTCCATCCCGGCACACAGACAATCACCTTTGAAGTCTCATGAGGGTTTTTCTCCTTCTGAAACAGGCAGCCGCCGGACAGCAGGAGCACAACCATCAAAATAAATACAGAAAAAACGTTCCCTCTTTTATTATTTCCAGAAGTCATTCTCCAAACCTAAAAAAAATATACCTTTTGTTTTCCCGCGACATTTGTCAAAA
This sequence comes from Bacteroidales bacterium, assembly GCA_021157415.1. Classification (GTDB taxonomy): domain Bacteria; phylum Bacteroidota; class Bacteroidia; order Bacteroidales; family VadinHA17; genus DRPN01. Next base: position 43,557 of record JAGGWN010000001.1, read on the forward strand.
CTACCAAGATCCGGCAGTATTGCCAAATATTTCCTACATAAAGTACACCCCGCAGCGATGAACCTCATTTTTTTTCCCGGATCCTGTTAAAGCGGAGGGCTTTCAACAGCCAGGAAGGCAGGTTTTTTTCCGGATTTTTCTTTCGTAAATTAATATACCAGCCCAGCTTTTTTATGACCGGAATTTTGTGTGTCTCCACAAATTCGATAAGGGTCCCGTCGGGGTCTTCCACATACGAAAAATATCCGGCAGCTTCGCCCATGTCAAAGCTATGGTTTTCGTGTGCCCGTTGGCTGTCCACGGTAAAAGGATACCCTTTTTCTTCGCATTTTTGCCGGAGGGTATCCATGCCGTTAATATCGAAACAAAGATGGATAAAACCAAGGTCGCCCCAATATCTTCCGTGAAATATTTTCTGTGGTTTCCGGGATTTTGCCTGTACCAACTCCAACTCGCTGGGTCCGAAAACCCGGCTGAAAACACCCAGAGGTCCCGAGCTCTTTTGCAATAACATTCTGCGTACCGGTTTATCTCCGCCGGGCAGATAAGAAAAATCCTCAAACACTCCTTCCTGGTCATAAACCACGATGTCATAACCCAGGATATCCCGGTAGAACTCCAGTGATTTTTCCATATCCGACACGCCAATCACAGCACCATAGGCTGCGCCGGTAGGTTTTTTCTTTTCCCGTCGGAACCATCCTGTCCCGGGCACTATCTGGAAACAATTTCCAAAAGGATCCTTCATAAAAAAGACATCATTTCCGAGCGGATCTTTCGTTATCGACCCGGGAAGATCCCCGTCCATTTTTTTGAAATGATCATAAGCGGCTGCAATGTCACGGCTTTTGATCTTGACGGAAAATATACCCAGATCTCCCAGCATAAGGGGTTTTTCCGGGGGTTTAGGGACACGGTCTTTGTACTGCCATATCTCAAATCCACCGCCCCCCTGCAGGTTCAATGCCAATGCAGCATGGCGCTTGCGCGGTTTACCTCCGGTATAGGGAAGCATCAGTTCGGCCGTAGCCTCATCTTCAAAGATCCGCACATCCACCCCGAAGAACCTGCGGTACCAGGCCCAGGCTTCTTTCAGATCCTTAACGCCTATACCCACTTGTTGTATCCCGCCAAAAATAATTTTTCTCACAATAACTTGTATTTTCTAAATTAAACAGGACTCACTCTACCGGCTATCTTAAAAAACAAGCCGGGAAAATATTTTTTAAGGTAAACGGACCAGGAGTCTGCATTTCCTATTATAATTTCTCTCTTTCTCCGGGCCACACCCTTAAGGATCTTACTTACTGCTTTCTCTACCGATATCCCTTTGGCCTGGCCAGGATCCATTTTCCCGTATTTCTCTCCCGTAGCCGTCAGGGCATTGATAGAAACATCCGTAACGATATGCCCCGGGATCAAAAGAGTAACGGCAATATGGCTATTCTTTTCTTCTACCATCAAAGTTTCAAAAAAGCCGTGTAAAGCATGCTTGGAAGCTGCATAGGCCGATCTCATAGGGAAACCGAACTTCCCGACAATACTGCTGGTAACCACGATATGCCCGCCCCCATTCCGGATCATCCCGGGAAGAACCGCTTTGGTCAGGGCCACCGCACCGAAATAATTAACATCCATGATTTTCCGGTCCACCTCAAGACCTGTATCCCGCACAAGCCCTCGCTGACTGATACCGGCATTGTTAAAAAGATAATCCAACCGCGGAATGGTTTTCAGCACTTTCTCAGCAACATTTTTTACCGCTTGTTCGTCCGATACATCCAGAGGGAAGATCAGACAATGATCTTCATCCAGTCCGGAAATTTTCTTCACCTCCTCAAGTTTTTCGACATTGCGGGAGGAAAGCACCAGGGAAGCCTCCGCCGAAGCCAGCGCCAAAGCAAGGCCTTTTCCTATACCGGACGAAGCACCCGTAATCCAAACCCATTTGCCGGAAAATACATCTTTCATCTCTTTAAATTAATTTTTTTTTTTTGCTAAATAATAAAATAAAAAAAATTCGCATCTGTAACCGTCTTGTTTTCACAAGACCGTTTTTTCCCCGGCAAAATTAATTATTTTACAGAAAATAAATTCAGGCCTGAAGCCTTTCCACGATCGCCTGAAAAACATTTTCAATATTCTCCCGTGTTTCTTCATCAAAATCGGTAATTTTCATTTCCTGAATTGATTTCAGAAAATCAGAGGCCAGGAGCGTTCTGGATAGTTTGTTGTCACGTACAAAATCAGAATTGGATTCCGGAATGCCTATACGCTGATGAAGGACATGTTTCTTAAAGTCCAGGGTCGAAAACAGATCTTCCACGCCCTGAAACCCATCCATCAGGATTACTTTCTCACGGATTTTATTATCATTATTGCCGTAAACATTTTTTTTCAGATCCTGATAGGTTTTCAAGCCCTCGGGACTTTCGTCGGTAACAACGATAAAATCCAGTCCCCAACCCATCAACAGGTTCACCAGGGTTTGGACATTGGACACATCTGTGGCGGGCAGGAAGAATGCTTCGGGCGGATATCCCAGCAAGGCATGGAAAGCACTGAAGTAATAATAATTGGTAAGATCTTCGAGGATAATATTGTTTTTTTTCTGGATAAACTGTTGTTCCGACAATCGCGAGCCCATGAGGGTATAGATGGGAGACAACGTATCGGCCGAAGCCGAAGTGAGTGACTTGGCGTCAAAGACCACGGTTTCGCTGTTCTCATCATCATGGATATTGCGCTGTACCGCCAGAAGACGGTAGAGTTTTTTGATATCTATCAGATGCGGGGAATGGGTGGTATAGATCACCTGCACCTTGTCCTTGATGTGCTCAAAGACTTTCAGCACATCCTCCTGGGCCCGGGCATGAAGGCTCAGTCCCGGCTCGTCGATTAACAACACCTTCCCTTTGAAGTCCTTACGGGATATCGCTGCTTTTAGCTCCAGATAAAAAGAAAGAAACCAGCGCACGCCCCGGCTGCGTTGTTTGGGATAAAGACGCTCCTGCCGGTCTTTTACCCAGAACTCCAGGTATGGAAAACCACTCTTGTCAGGATGGGTATTATCATAATGTTCCAGTTCAAAATTGATGGTGATCTTATTGTGACGGCCGATACGCTGTTGCCAGAAATCCTGAAAATCCAGGGTCAGGTCGCGATTCAGTTTCTCGATTTTCTGTTTCAGGATACGGCTGTTACTCTCTCTGAAGAATGCTTCATTCAGACCGGCTACTTCCAAAAAATTACGGGCAGCCTTATATCCTTCGATAGCTGCGTTTCCGTTCAGGATATCGTCCAGGTCGATCCGGTTGGGCAACAGGCTGCTGAAATCTTCGAACATCACGAATTCAGGGATGTGCTCCACAATCAGGCTACCCGCTTCAAGGCGTGTATAAAAAGGATTAATATGGGGTTTCTCCCGTTCTGTTTCTTTTTCAGCGGCTGCGGGTGGAAGGCCTTCCAGTATCTTATAGGCCAGAAGACGGCGTTTGATCGCCCGTTCACGTGTCTGTTCATACTCCTTGAGGAGTTTCATATACCGGTCATTCACCCCATCCATCTCCAGTTGGATAGCACGTCTTTCTTTTTCGGACAATGCATGATCATACAATCGCTGCAGGTTGGTCAACCTTCCAAAGACTTCGTTTTGTTCTCTTTGTATCTCCTCAAATTCACGCCAGGCTTCCTTACTCATCTCGGCATAACGGGCTTCCCCGGCCACGGTTTGCACGGCCTTATTCAGTTTCTGTACCTCCTGGCTTTTCTCATTCAGCAGGTTTTTTATCTCATTGACTTTGTTTTTTGCGGCAGCCAACTGATTCTGGAGTTTCTTTTTCTCCTCGGCATCTTTTTTCCCTTTTACCTTCAACGAACGGCTTATCTCATTCACCGTAGCCTTGGCATCATTCAGTCTGGTTTCTATCCCGAGTCTTTCGTTTTCCGCCTGTTGAAAAGAGGCAATCACATCTTTCTTTTTCTGTAAAATCCTATTGATGGCCTCTTCTATCCTGTCATTTTTGGCGATTACCCCCTCATCATGCTTATTAAACAGAGCCACCACTTTTTCTCCGCCCAGCAGGATCCGCGAAGAGAGGTCTTCATTCCATTCCCGTTCCAGGCTAACGGATTTATCTGTCCGGATCTGTTCTATCACGCCGGCCGGCAGCAACTTCTCTTTCAGGATGTCTGTTATTTCGTTGTCATCATCAACACTGAAAAGACAGGATACCACAGGCATGCTCAGATCGCTTCGTAAGGTATCTTCTGATATCTTTCCGTCATAAAAGCTGCTTAAGGCTTCGAGAATAGATGTTTTACCCGACTCATTCTGTCCGATCAATCCCGTGATATCATCCGAAGAGAGACTGTGCCAACCGGTATCGATGATCGACCTGAAATTTCGTATCCTGAAAGCCAAAAGTTTCATGCGTCCAATTTACAATTTTTTTCTATGTTTTGTAATCCATTCCTACAATGTGTATCCGGGCATTAAGGGATTTTTATTCCCATCACCAGGATATCATCCACCTGGATAAACTCCCCTTTCCATTTCTCGAAAGTCTCCAGCAGGATTTTCTTTTGGGATTTCATGGGTAAACGGGCAATTTTCAGCAGCAACGTTCGGAAAGGGTCGAACTTAAATTTTTTCCCTTCGGATCCTCCGAACTGGTCAACATATCCATCCGTAAACAGATAGAGGGTATCATTTTTTTTCAGTTCCACATACTGATTGGTAAAGGGTTGTTCTTCAATACCGCTCACTCCGATAGGCATACGATCGGGTTTGTATTCTATCACCACCTCCCCGCGGATGATATAGATGGGATGGTTGGCGCCCGCATATTGGAGGATCATTTTTTCCTGATCATAAATACAAAGGGATATATCCATCCCGTCCAGGGCTTCGGTGCTGTCGCCGGTCTGGTGGAGGGCTTTCATGACCATCTCACGCAACAGGTTCAGGATACGATTGGCAGGCAGGTTGTCGTGCATGGTCACGATCTCGTTCAGGAAAGAAATTCCCAGAATGCTCATTAGCGCACCCGGCACGCCATGTCCCGTACAATCGGCCACAGCAAAATATGCCTTGCGCCCCCGGGACACCATCCAGTAAAAATCACCACTTACGATATTCTTCGGAAGATACAATACAAAATTCCGGGGAAACACTTTGTCTATCAGCTTTTTTTGAGGCAATAAGGAAGTCTGTATCAGACTGGCATACTGTATGCTTTCTATGATCTCATTCCTCTGGCGGGTGATCTCGTCCCGCTGTCGCTCCATCTCTTCCCGTAACTCTTCTCTTTTTACCATAACGCTTTTGTTGCAGCGTAAAATTAACAAATAAATAGAATAAAGAAAACAGTCGGAAAGAGGTGTTTAACAGATCTTGACACTTTAGACCATATTATCAACACTCTATCTGATCTTTACAATTTTACACCTACGTAGCTCCCTACGTAGGCCATCTCAATGCATAACGCAGACCAGGGAATGCCCCGGGTTCTTTTTGACCACAGCCTGGATTCAGCCTGGATTGGCAGGTTTCATTTTCCGAAAGGAAGCCACCGGCATGCTATTATCCTTCAACCTTTTTCAACGGGTGTGCCTCGGTATTGAATATCACATGCTGAAAGTCTATAAGGTCCTGCGGAGCAAACAACAGGTAGAGGTATTTCAGGGTCTCAGCCAGGAAAAAACTTTCCATATCATCTCCCCGGGTTTTGTCACGCACATCTTTCAGATACGTGTATCCTGCTTCCGTACGGCAATATTTCTTCAGGCTGCGGAAGTATGTTTTTCCCATCATGAGGTAGGTTGTATCGCCAGTAATATGATAAAGGTAATAGGCCGATTCGATATTTTCGGGCCGGAGATAATAAGGAGGAGAGATAATTTTCATTTCCTTGTAATCCATCTGTTCGGGTTCGATGCCAGCCATGTTCCACATAACAAAGTTGGAATGCTGCAGTTTCACGGCCCGGGTGGTATCGCCGCCCAGTGCGAGTACTGCGGGGTAGAAAGCTTCCAGTGCACCATAGTGTGTAGAGATACGCTTACCGGTAATCATATCCACACGGCCATACCAAAGCCCCTTGCAGGTAGTATCGGCCACATAACGGTTCACCGCATTTATGCCGGTTTTCCACATTTTTTTCAGGAGGGGATCATCAAACAGGAGCCATCCTTTCAGCGTATATTCCAGGTAGGAATCAATGCCCCCGCCGATATGGGAGGTCTTGTCTTTCCATTCGCCTGTTTCCACGTCCATGGCGCTACCCACCAGACCCAGAGAAGATCTTCTGGCACTCAGGGCACACATGGCTTTTTTAGCTTTCTTGTAATATTTCTCATCGCCGGTAAGTTTCGACAGGGTACCAAACTCCAGCAGGAGTGTTCCGATTTCTGCCGGGTTGCTCACCGGCTGGCTGACAGCGCCTGTTTTCAGATTTACCATCCGGTAGGGCATGCCCGTACGCGAACGAAAAGCCGGTAATAACCTGTCACCCAAATCCCTGGCCAGTGTAAGAAAACGCGGGTCTCCGTCCCACTGATAAGCGGACAACAGGCCGCCCAGCAGTCGTATGGTCACCTCAAACACCTGGACATCCATATCCACATCAAAGTCCAGGCCGGTAAATATCAATTCTTTGGCCTCGTCCGCTTCTTTGGTCAGGCCCATCAGCACCATGGTATCAAATGCATCCACCGGGGTCATCATCAGGGACTTGCGATACCAATTCTTCCCTTTTTTAGATAAGGGTTTCAGCGCATCATATCCCCGTGCATACTTCATATAAGCATTCCAGGCATAGACAAACTCATTCTTTACCTGCACGGCCATCTTTTTATCGCCTGCCCGATCCATATTCTTATCCGCAGGCATTTTCATCCGGTATCCGGAAACGATACCGGAAAGCATCAGAAAAGCTAAGGCAGGGAGTGCTTTGTGCAATAATTTTCTCTTCATGGTTTTCTCAGGTGTTCATGATCTGTGAATGATTTCTACAAACCTACATATTTTTTCCCGGGGAAAAATAAGAACGTAAAAGAAAAAATACATTCACCCCGGATTCTGCAACAGTAAACCCAAAATGCTTTCTATTGCGAAACGACAAAGGATCTACCCCGTACGGCCTGTGGCCTGTGCGCAACAGAACATTTTATCGGAATCCCGATTGTACAAACCGGGGTAAATTTTAATCAATGTCTGAAAAAATTTGCAAACTCCCTCAAAAATAATTTACCTTTGTTGCGGCGAAGGTATCCATCGGCATTTTCTGCCGGCGGATAAGAGGGAATCAGGTGAGAAACCTGGACAGTACCCGCTGCTGTGATCTCCGGAAAGGTTTCCGGGCAATCCGGCCACTGCCTGTTTATTCAGAGGTGGGAAGGCGCCCGGAAATGGAGTAAGTCAGAAGACCTGCCTTGGCTGCGACATTAAGTGAAATGTTCGGGATAAACATGTAACTTAAGTACAATGAAAAAAGCAGGTTTATTTTTTTTGGTTTTTTCTTTTCTTCTCCCGGCGCAGGTTTTTCATGTCCTGGCTTCCGAGCCTGATACGCTTGTAAACATTGCCGGTGTCAGGGTATATGCCCGGCGTTCGTTATACTATCAGGAAGATAAGAAGGTGATCGCCTGTGACTCTGCTTTGGTACTTCCCACAGGGTTGGAGTCGCTTGGGGAAGTACTGCAACGGATGGCCCCGGTCAATCTGATGCAGTATGGGGGTGGGGGCTCGCTGGTCTCCCTGTCTTTGCGGGGCAGCAGTTCGGCACAGACCCAGGTTAACTGGAACGGTTTTCCGATCAACTCGCTAACCTCGGGCATTGCCGACCTTTCTCAGCTCAGTGCCGGTATGTTCGAAGAGATCCTGCTGATACCCGGTGCTTCCGGATCGCTGTATGGCAGCGGCACTTTCGGAGGCGTCCTCAACCTGGACAACCGATTTGTCTGGGAAAAAAGATTCGTGACCACCGCCGGTCTTGACGCAGGCAGTTTCGGCACCCGTGGAGGCACGGTGGTGCTGGAAGGAGGCACGGAAAAAGTCCAAAGTAAATCGGGATTCTTCCTGCAGCAGGCCATCAACGATTTTCCCTACCGCGATGATTACAAACCGGGCACGCCGGAAGAGACCTCCCTGCACAACTGTTTTCACTACGCCGGTTTCATTGAGACGGTCTCATTCCGTCTGTCCCATGGGATATCCCTACAGGCAGGCTTCTGGTACCAGAAAAAAAGAAAAGAGATTCCGGCAGTCATGGGATCTTATCAGCCTAACTTTCAAGAACAAAGAGACAGCAGCATGCGTGTTTATCTGATCCTCGGCAAGCGGTGGCAACGCTCAGTGTTGACGCTGCGGGGTGCCTGGTTCCTCGACAACATGTGGTTTACCGACAAGACCTCCATCGACGCTCCGGCATACTCGCTGGACTCCCGTTTCCGCACCAATCATTTTATGTCGGATGTATATTACCGTCGTCGGGCAGGAAAGCACTGGACGCTGGACGGCGGTGTTGCCTCGTCTGCCACCGCCGCCACCGTGACGGCATACGGGAGCACCATTCATGATTACAGCATCGATTTGTTTGCCGGCACCAGGTATCGCCACCACCGCTGGACCGGGAGCCTGACGGTACGTCAGAACTTTAACCCTGCCAGCCATCCTTTGCCCCAGGCAGATGCCGGGATCAGATATGCACTCCGTCCCGGCAGAACGTTCCTGCGTTTCAATGTCTCCACCAAATACCGGCTGCCGACCCTGAACGACAAATACTGGAGCCCGGGCGGCAATCCGGTTTTGCTGCCCGAGCACGGATGGGGAATAACCGCAGGCCTGGACCTGCAGACAGACCACTCCGGCACCGGACCCTCCCCGAGGACGCTACGCTGGCAAACCGACCTGTTCTCCAATGTACTGAACGATCAGATCAGGTGGATCCCCGGCGAAGGATACTGGCAGCCGGAAAATGTGGACAAAGTATGGACCTACGGGGTGGAAAACAACCTGCAAGGCACTTGGAAAAAGAAATATCTGACCGTTACCTGCCAACTGAACTACGATTTTACGATCTCAGCGGTTTTGGCAGAAAACGGGCTGAAGCAGGCTCATCATCAAAACACTTATATCCCGGTTCATACGGCCTCGGGCATCTTTCGTCTGGATTACAGGTTCCTTTATACAGGCATTTACGAAAGTTTTACCGGAGCCAGGTTCACTACTCCGGATCATGATCCTTTATACAGGCTGGATCCTTATGCACTCACCGACCTGGTAGCCGGTGGCAGAAAAACCAAAGGTTCCTGGGGGGTTGACCTGCGCTTCACGATCAGGAACCTCTTCAATACCCACTACCAGGTGATCCGTTCTTATCCTATGCCGGGCAGGGCTTATTTTCTGAAAGCCAGGGTCACTTTTAAAACAAACAAATCCCATCACAAATAATTCATAAACGTTTAAAGCACTTTAAAATGAAAAGAAATCTTTTACTGTTTATTCTGCCGGTCATTGCCGCCAGTGTCTTTTTTTCTTCCTGCCGGAAAACCACAACGCCCCCCGAGGATGCAGGATTTTTGCATGGAGCCTACATCGTAAATGAGGGGACCTATAACCACAACAACGGCTCTATCAGCTATATTGACCCGGATTCCTCCTACATCATCAACAATATTTTCCAGGGGGTCAATGGCCGTCCTCTCGGGGATATTGTACAGTCATTCACCCCGGCGGGGGACAAAGGTCTCATCGTCGTCAACCATTCTGCCAAGGTGGAAGTGGTGGATCTGAAGACTTTTGTGTCGCTCGGCACCATCACGGGATGTGACTATCCGAGATACGCCTTGTATCTCGGTCATGATAAAGCTTATCTGACCAACGGCGCTTTTGCCGGGAAGGTGTATGTTCTGGATCTTCAAAACCTGAAAATCACAGACTCAATAGCTGTCGGGAACGGCCCCGAGACCATGGTACGTGACGCAGATTTCGTTTATGTGGCCAACAGCGGAGGATGGTCCGTGGACAGCACGGTAAGTGTTATCGACGTAACTAAAAATGAAGTGGTGAGAACCATACCGACGGGAGATAATCCTATCGCCATGACCTTCGACCATAACGGGCATATCTGGGTGTTATGTAAAGGGAAAGTCGTATATGATCAGAACTGGAACATTGTTTCTGAAACGGATTCGAGACTTGAGATGATTTCTCTCCCTTCTCAGACCGTGGAAAAAAGTTTCGTAATCGGGCAAAAAGGGGATTATTTCAGTCCGGTACGCCTGACCGCGGACAACACGGGGGAGGTGATCTATTTTGTTGAACATGACGGGATATATGCGATGAATGCGGGGGCCATGGAAATTCCCGGAACGCCATTGGTGCCAGGTAATTTTTACGGCCTGGGGGCCGACCCCCTGAACGGGTTGATCTATGCATTGGATGCAGGGGATTTTACCGGTCGCGGGCTGCTGAAGCGTTACCGGCCCGACGGCAGTCTGATGGATACGGTTTCGGTAGGCATAGCCCCCAACGGGATCGTTTTTAACTAGGACCTCCCCCGTTTGTCAGGTTGATCTTTTTGTTATGGCAACCTGACAATATGCACTTTTGTGTTTTTGATCAAACAGAATCATGTTCGTTTCAAAAGAAAACATTATTTTTCGAGCTACGTTGAACAACCTGCAACGACCTTTGTAAAGCAACAAAAAACGATCTGTATGAATATACACAAAAAATCACTTTTTCTGACAGTTTTTCTTTTGCTACTGGGCCTTTACGGTGCCGTGGCCCAGATCAGTCGGGGCGGAACGCCTTATCCGGCATCACAGCCGGTACATTTCAGGGATTTGACAGGCACTCTTCCCGATCTGGATAAGCTGGCCAACAGGCAGGTTCCGGACAAGCACGTCCCCTTCCGTTTTGCCGAACCGGTAAAAGTCCGTCTGGGTCCCGGGACCTCGGGGCAGTGGGAAACATCTCAGGACGGCACACGCATATGGCGGCTAGGGATCCGCTATAAGCATGCCCGGTCGCTGGGGATTATATTCAACGGTTTCCGGCTGGAAAAAGGAGAAAAAGTTTTTGTCTATGATCCGTCAGGGCACACTGTACTGGGAGCCTTTACCTCTGACAACAACAAGCCGTGGGGGACACTGGCCCTGGCGCCCCTGCCGGGAGATGAGATGGTGATCGAGTATCAGGTACCTGCAGGCCGGACAAGGCATGGTACGCTGTCTGTCGGGCAGGTAAGCGTAGGCTTCAGGGATGTTTTCAGAGCCCCCGACAAATCGAAGGATGATTTTTTCGGCCATTCCGGGGCATGTAATGTTGATATCAACTGTGACGCCGGAGCTGACTGGCAGGTAGAAAAAAATGCCGTTGTACGTGTTTTTGTCAACAACAACACCTTGTGTACCGGGGTACTGATGAACACAGCCCTCAACGACGCCACCCCTTATCTTCTGACGGCAGGGCATTGCATAGAAGATTCTTCCGACGCCGCCAATGCCGTTTTTGTTTTCCAGTATGAAAGTCCGTATTGTCACGGGCCGGACGGATCGGTAGAAAAAAGTATGTCGGGCTCCACCCTGAAGGCCACCACGGGCAACCTGGACTTCACCCTGGTACAGTTGACCAAGGTGCCTCCGTTCACCTACAATCCTTATTTTGCCGGGTGGGATAACAGAAACTTTCCCCCCTCCTCTTCCGTCTGTATCCATCATCCCGGTGGCGATGTAAAAAAGATCTCCCTAGACCATGACGCTGCTGTTTCTGCCGATTATGATGTTTATGACAAAGACTCTTTCTGGAAAATCCTGCAATGGGACGCAGGGACCACCGAAGGAGGTTCGTCCGGTGCTCCACTTTTTGATGCAAGCCACAGGGTGGTAGGGACACTCTCGGGCGGAGATGCCCATTGTGGCAGTTCCATCAACGATTATTTCCAGAAACTGTCCTATGTATGGAGCACCTACCCCGAAGATACCGGCCAGTTAAAGCACTGGCTTGACCCCAAAGATTTTCAGTTTTCTCTCTGGAACGGATACGATCCTTATACCACCGCCCGTAAAAGCTGTGACACGCTTACCAACATTCAGGATGGTGAGCTTCTGAGATTGTATGCTTACGGAGGGGAAGATTCGGGGTATTGGACCGGACACAATGAAGACCGAACCACAGAATATGCCGAACAATTTGATAACCCCAATACCTTGTACATGTCCGGTATATTTATCAATCCTGCGCTTGTACAATACGACGCTCCTTCTGACAGGGTAACGGTCAAAGTATGGTCGGGTACGCAGCGGCCGGAGTCACTGATTGTCTCCAAAGATGTTCCTTTGAGTTTTTTCGTGGATTCCACCTGGAATTTTATAGACTTTGATACGCTGGTGGCAGTCACAGGCAATTTCTTTGCCGGGTATGAGATTTACTATGACAATCCCAATACGGGGCCTCTAACCGACCAGTTTGCGGTTTTTCAGGCCGAAGCACGCCTTAACTACGGCTACAATACCGCGTTTTATTTTCAGAACGGTGTCTGGACCACATTCAGCGGCACGCCGCCCGACTACCGCTATACGTCGCTTGCGGTAAGCCCCGTTCTTTGTGAAGAGATCCCCAACGTTTCCGTCCCTGAACTGCAGGGAGGAAAGCCCTCACATCCGTTGGATCTGTATCCTAATCCGGCCACAGAAAGAATTAATATATCCATCTCAGGAAAGCTTCTTCGGGAGGGGACCCTCCGCATACAGGACCTCACGGGAAAAACCGTCCTGGAACAGCATGTCAGGGGAGGCGAGCCGATACACTCCGTGTCCGTATCATCCCTGAAAAACGGCTTCTACCTTGTCACGCTGGAGACGCAAAAAGACATCTTCTTCCATAAACTCATCTTATCCAGATAACAATAGAATTTACCTCATGAAAGACCTTTGTTTTGATTTTTAAACTTTTATCATATGTCCTCTGCCTCTTTCCTCTCCCCGCGGTGGGAGGAGAACATGAGAGGGTAAAAAAAAACAAATGCCAATCATTGCATTACTTCCTGAATATTAGACACCGATTGTCCGTAAACAACAAGACAACAATATATTATGGTATGAGATTCCGGAGATTGATCCCGGTTGTTTTTATCGTTCTGTTTTTCTCTGCAGCAGGCTGCCGCACCTCTGAGACCGGCCATTACCATGAGCCTGCCGGGCTCAGATCTGTCAGCATCCGCTATGCCCGGGGTTTCAGGATAGATACGGCCGCAGGCTATGTCCGGGCAGATGTGCTGAAACCCTGGCAGGGAAAACAGCTCAGGCAGTTTCGTTATCTTGTTACTGCGGAGGGAAACAAAAAGGATAAGATGCCCGGAGTACTCAGGATCAGACACTATCCGCAAAGGATCATTTGTACCTCCACCACGCACATTGCTTTTCTTGAGCAATTGGATGAACTGGACAAAATCGTAGCCATTTCCGGGAAAACGCTTATCAACAACCCGTATATTCTGAAAAAAACCGGGAAAGGGGAGATATCAGACATCGGCTATGATAAAAACATGGACTTTGAGCAAATCGTACGGTTACATCCCGATCTGGTTTTTCTTTACGGGATAGGTCCCGAAGTTACCACCACCCTGTCACGTCTTTTGTCGTTAAACATTCCGGCGGTCATTGTGGGAGATTATCTGGAGTCTTCCCCGCTGGGCCGGGCCGAATGGATCAAATTTATGGCTGCTTTTTTCGGAAAAGAGAAGGAGGCGGTAAGATGGTTTGACTCGCTGGCCATACGCTATGAATCGGCCCGGTTTATCCCGGGGGAAAACCATGCGAAGTGGCCGTTGGTGATGACGGGCCTGCCCTGGAATGAGGTATGGTATGTCACCGGTGGCAACGGCATGCTGGCCGCTTTTATCCGCGATGCGGGAGGACATTATGTATGGAAAGACCTGGAGGGGGCCGATGCAGTACCCATGGAGATTGAACAGGTATATCGCCAGGCGGGGACCTCGGATATCTGGATCAACTGCGGCACGGCTTCTTCCCTGCAGGACATTCTCCACACCGACGACCGGCTGGGGTTGTTTGCTCCTGTACAAACAGGGCACGTTTATAATAACAACGCCCGGGTGAACGACCACGGTGGCAATGATTACTGGGAAAGCGGCGTAGTGCATCCCGACCTTATCCTTCAGGATCTGCGGCATATCTTTCATCCCCGTCCCGGCGACGGTTACCGGCTGTATTATTATCGTCATCTGCAATGACCACCCCTATGGCTCAACAAAAAGGAAAGACAACATTTATTCTGTTTCTCCTGCTGATGGGGTTACTTCTGCTGGTGCTGGCTGTCGTGGATGTTTACACGGGGACAACCCGTATTTCCTTCGCTGAGGTCACCAGGGCCTTGTTACATCCCGGATCTGTACAAGACCAGTATGCCACGATACTATACCGTTTCCGTTTACCCCGCACCATCACCGCCATTCTGGCCGGTATTGCCCTGTCGGTAAGTGGTTTGCTGATGCAGACAGCCTTTCGCAACCCGTTGGCGGGACCTTATGTACTGGGCATCAGTGCCGGCGCCAGTCTGGGCGTAGCCGTGCTGGTGCTGGGTTTTTCTTCTTTCTTTGCGTTTGGGGCAGGCTCACTGCTGGCCAGCAGCTCTATTGCTCTGGCCGCTATCCTTGGAGCTATCGGCGTGCTATTGCTGATCATGGCTGTCTCCCTGAAAGTGCGCGACATCATGACCATCCTGATCCTGGGCATAATGTTCGGCAGTGCTGTGACAGCTGTGGTGGCTATCCTGCAATACTTCGGCACTGAGTCGATGCTGAAAGTTTTTATAGTCTGGACCATGGGCAGCCTGGCCAATGTCACAGGCATACAGATTTGGATTCTGGCCGTTCTGATTGTCACAGGTCTGTTTCTGACAAGCGTTCTGGTGAAAGACCTGAATATTCTGTTGCAAGGAGAAGATTATGCCCGCAGCCTGGGTATGCGCATACGCCACACCCGTATGTTAATCTTTCTGGCTACCGGCATCCTGGCCGGCTCGATAACGGCTTTTTGCGGACCCATCGGTTTTGTCGGTATCGTGGTTCCGCATATCGTACGGGTCATGTTGCGCACCTCCAATATACGGAAAGTCTTTCCCGCCACCATCCTTACCGGAGCTTCTCTTCTCGTGCTGGGGGATATTCTTTCTCATCTGCCAGGACAACAAGGGGTGCTTCCCATCAATTCGGTCACAGCCATCCTGGGCATCCCCGTGATCATCTGGATGATCCTGCAACGCCGCAAACTCTCCTCATTTATGTAACCTTATGATCCAATTACAACAATTAGTTATCGGATACCGGAAGGGACGGACACAACAAAGATTGTCCACAGCGCTGGATTTTACTGCTTCGCCGGGAGAGATGGTTGCCATCGTCGGGCCCAACGGGGTGGGCAAGAGCACACTGTTGCGTACGATCGTCAGACAACAGGCAGCATTGGCAGGCAGTATAGAGATACAGCAAACACGATGGGATGGCTTTTCACAAAAAGAATTTGCCCGCATATGCAGTTTTGTGCCGACAGGACAACCTCCGGTAAGCCAGTTTACGGTGTATGAGGCGGTGGCCATGGCCCGTTACCCCTATACAGGATGGGGCGGCAAACTGAAACAAGAAGACGGGGAGGCCGTTGAAGAGGCTCTCCGGGCTGTTCACCTGCCAGGCATGAGAGACCGGCTTTTGGGTGAGCTCTCCGATGGGGAACGGCAGCGCACGCTCATTGCGCGGGCTATCGCCCAGAACACCCCGCTGATACTCCTGGACGAGCCCACCGCCTTTCTGGATATCCCCAACCGTTATGAAGTATTGCAGATGATGCGCAATATCTCCGAAGAACAACACAAACTGTTTATTTTTTCCTCGCATGATATTGAGTTTATCCTGGAGATTGCCGACAAGATTTGGCTATTATACCCTGACAGTGCCCACGAAGGATCGCCGGAAGAGCTGCTCCGCGACCAGGCGCTGGATCGTTTGTTCAGGAATACGGACATACATTATGATCTGCAGAAAGGTCTTCACATCCCGTTGCGGCAGAGATACCAGACCTCTGTAAGCCTATCCGGGGATGCTGCGGAGAGATCCTGGCTGGAAAAAGCACTGCGCCGTTCGGGTTATCCGGTATCTTCTTCAGGAAGATCCTCCATCCGGGTGGAAGTGAAAAAAAACAAGTATATTTTAAAGATAAAAAATGAACCTCAGCAGGATTTTCTGTCTATATATTCATTAATTTTATATCTGAAAAACAAGTTGCCGGATGCCGGCAATGCATAAAGTTTCTGTTTATGGATGTGGGCAGACACATATGGATGGTTGGTTATCTCGCAGTTGCCATACTTTTTTATCTGGTATGGCCAGTCCCGGAATCGTCTTATAACAAGCTCCTGACAGGCAAAATCATCAGGTTTGTCCTGCGGTGGTTCCCGGGGACGGCATGGCTATTTCTGGGGGCCTCCGCCCTGTTTCGCAGCATCCATGTTCTGCCTTATCCCCTCAGACCGGAATGGTTCGGATACACCGGGTTGATTCTTTTCTTCCTCACTGTGGTCGCCCTGGTGTACGACCGGGCTGTTGCTTCCGGTGCTTTATCCCGGTAATCCTAACCCGGACAGGGAGAAATCAAACAAAACAGGAAGAATAAACCCAAATTAAGCAATAGGATTTTTCCATTGCGGAATATTTTCGCGTAGCGTCAGCGGGTCAAAGGAAATAGCCCTGACTCATGCATCAGTCCAGCTCTTTCGAGAGTTTCAATGCGTAATTGGGATTATTTTTGATACAGGAACCGCTTGATTTTATTGGTGGCTGTTTTGATAAAAGGCTCTTTCTGCAACTTGACAGCGTTGATGCGTGAAAACTTGTTCACCTGGCTGTTGACATAATCCTTCACTTCAATCAGCAGCGATTCGATCTTATCGGTATAAAAATCCGAAGCGCTCTCTTTTAATTCATTGAATTTCTTTTCGAGAGCTTCAATGTTCACATTCACCAGGGCCACTAATTTTCCTTTTTCTTCGATCACCAGCGATTCATCCACAAACCAGAACTGGTTGATGACCGATTCGATATCATCGGGATAGACATTTTCGCCGCCGGAGCCTACGATCACATTTTTCAGACGTCCTTTAATAAAAAGATAACCGTCTTTATCAAAAACGCCCAAGTCTCCGGTTTTAAACCAGCCGTCAGGGGTAAGTACCTCACGGGTCATCTCCGGTTCTTTATAATAGCCTTTCATCACACTGTCTCCTCTCACCCATATCTCCCCTTCCCCGGTTTGGGGATCAGGATCGTGGATGATCACCTCAATATCCTCGATGGGATGGCCGGTAGATTGCAGGCGCTGGTTGTGTGTACCGAAACCGGCGATCAGCGGAGAGGTTTCTGTCAGGCCGTAACCCACTGAATACGGAAAACGGGCTTCCAGCAGAAACTCTTCAACCGTCTTGTTAATCTTGGCTCCTCCTATGCCGAAAAATCCGATCTCACCCCCGAAGGTTTTTATCAGCTTTTTGCCGGCCATACGGTTCAGCATTTTCCGGAATGGGGGCATCTTATACAACGAACTCATCAGCTTGCTTTTTGTAAAGGCAGGCAAGACTTGCTTCTTATAGATCTTTTCTATGATCAGCGGGACGGTGAGCATCAGGGTGGGTTTCACTTTTTTCAGTGCGGGCAATAACACAGACGGTGTGGGAGGTTTCTTCAGATAATAGATACATGAGCCCGAGACCACCGGGATCAACATGCCGATGGTGTTTTCGTAGGTATGGGAAAGCGGGAGGATGGAAAGAAAGCGATCGTCAGGACCGATAGTGTGTATTTTCTTCCCTTTCATGGCATTGAACACAAGGTTCTTATGCGTAAGCATTACTCCTTTCGACTTTCCCGTAGTTCCTGAGGTGTAGATGATCACCGCCAGGTCGTCTTCTTTCACCTCATACTCTCTTTGCGGCTTTCCTTTTGGGTCAAATGGGTCAAAATGAAGCAACGGATCATTTCCTGAGACGGGTGAGAAATCCTCCATGGCAAACATATACTGCAAGCTTTCCGGCAGGTCCCTGGCCACTTTGTAACGCAGTCCTTTCGAGACAAACAAGGCGCTGGCTTCCGAATGGCTCAGGATATAACTGATTTCATGCGGTGTAAAATCCGGCAACAAAGGGACGGCCACAGCGTCCATGGAGGTAATGGCAAAATAGATTACCACCCAGTTGGGCATATTGGTACCGAGCAAAGCGACCTTATCTCCAGGTTGTATGCCTGCTTTTTCCAGTAAGGCCATCACAGCACGTCTTTCGGCATCTACTTCAGCATAGGTGAGGGGTGTCTCACCCACAAAAGCCAGTGCTTCGTGGGTAGGATAAGCCGAAGCGGTTCTGCTGAAAACGGCAGGTAATGTCATGATCCCCTTTTCGTCCATACATACTGATTTAAGATAAATTAAATAAGATTCCGTTTCAGGTCGATCATTTTCAGGACAGTCACAGCTGCTTCCACGCCTTTGTTTCCGTGCTTTCCCCCTGCCCGGTCGAGAGCCTGCTGCATATTGGAAGTTGTCAGCACGCCAAAGATAAAAGGGATATTGTACTTAATATTCAGTTGTGTGATCCCCTGGGTGACTCCCTGACAGATATAGGTAAAATGAGGCGTTTCGCCCTGGATTACACACCCCAGACAGATCACTCCGTCAACATTCGAATACTCAGCCATCCACTGGGCCCCGAGGGTAAGTTCAAAACTCCCCGGGACATGTTCCATCAGTATATCTTCTTTCCTGACGCCATCGTTCCGGAGGGTCTTCACCGCTCCTTCGGCCAGCACATCGGTGATGGTATTGTTCCATTCCGACACAACGATGCCTATTTTCATGCCTTCCCCGGAAGGGATGGCCGTATCATCAAAATCGGACAGGTTCTTTTTTTTCACGGACGTCATAATACAATCCCTTATTTTCCCGAGGCGGCCAGCTCCTTTGACAGTTCTACGCGGGTGATATATTTTTCAATATTCTGGGCTTCTTTGCTTTCGGGATAATTATCTTTGATCTCTTTATATAGCTCCAGTGCTTTGTCATAGCGCTTCAGGTTTTCCAGCACCTTCCCGGCTTTCATCAGATAGACCGGCGTTACAAAACCCGCTTTGGATTTTGTGGAAGCTTTCAGATAAAATTCCAGGGCTTTTTCCTTGTCCCCGAGCTGCATCCATGCATCGCCGGTGGCACCGAGGGCTACCACCGACACCATCAGGTCTTTGCTATGAAACCGTGAAAGATAATCAATGGCATCTTCATACTGTCCGATCCGCAGATAGGAAACACCGGCATAATATTTTGCCAGATTGGCGGCTTTGGTGATCTTATACTGATCAATAATATCCAGGAAACCCAGGTTATTCCCGTCGCCATTGAGTGCCAGATTAAAAGAGTCTTTTTCAAAATAATCTTCCGCCACATACATCTGTGACAATGCTTCTTTGTATTTAGGCAGTACGACCATCTTCTTAAAAAATGTAAACCCAACCACGATCACGACAATCACGCCGACGATGATCGTCAGAATTTTTTGGTTATCCTCGATAAACTGTTCGGTGCGGGTTAAAGCTTCCTCAAAACTTTCTACCTGTTTCTCCGTTTTCTTTATCTTTTTCTTCGTTTCCTTTTTAGCCATCCTTTTGCGATTTAATTTCCGCAAAAGTAATGGTTTTGTTTCTTTTATAAAACGGACTGCCTATATTTTTATATTTTTGTTGCATATGAAGTCCGAAGAAATCATGAACAATCTGTATCTCAACAAATTATCATTAGTACAATTCAAAAATTATCAGGAGGCTTCTCTGGCGTTTTCCCCGAAGATCAATTGTTTTGTCGGGGATAATGGAGTCGGGAAGACCAATTTGCTGGATGCGATCCACTATCTATCGCTTACCAAAAGCTTTTTTAACAACATAGATCAACAGAACATCCTCCATGGGAAAGATTTTTTTGTGCTTCAGGGGGAGTTTGTAAAAAAAGGGCATTCCGAGAAGGTTTTTTGCAGTGTGAGACAGAACAAGAAAAAGATCTTCAAGCGCAATAACAAGGATTATGAACGTTTTGCCGATCATATTGGTCTTTTTCCGGTGGTGATGATCTCGCCGGCCGACAGCAGCCTGATTCTGGAAGGCAGCGAACAGCGGCGACGTTTTATGGATACAGTCATCTCTCTCTACAACAAACAATATCTGCATGCCCTGATACGATACAACCGCGCTCTGTTGCAGCGTAATAAACTGCTCAAACAGTTCGAGTTCAAAAGGGAAAATTTCTATGACGAGCTGGAGCTGTGGGACACACAACTGGTCGTACCGGGAAACGAGATCTACCAAAAAAGAAAAGAATTCATTGAAAAGGTCATTCCGGTTTTTCAACAATACTATAATACCATCTCAGAAGAAAAAGAGAAGGTGGGGCTGGAATACCGTTCTCAGTTGCACGAAAGCAATTTTGAGACGCTGTTGGTTACCAACCGCGACAAGGACCGAGTGATGCAATTTTCGACCGTAGGCGTTCACAAAGACGATCTGATGATGTCGCTCAACGATCATCCGTTGAAGAAGACCGGATCGCAGGGTCAGCAGAAAACATTCCTGGTGGCGCTGAAGTTTGCCAAGTTCGGATTTATCCGCGACCTTACCCACACCAAACCGATCTTGCTTTTGGATGATATTTTTGATAAATTTGATGCACACAGGGTTTCTCAGATCATCCGTATGGTGGCACAGAATGAATTCGGCCAGATCTTCATCACCGATACCCAACTGGAGCATCTGGAAAACATTCTGCAAGAGCTGGATACGGATTACAAGGTTTTCAAGATCAACGAAGAGATTAAGACCGTCATACCGGGAGGAGAAACATGAAACGAACCAACACACAAAGTATCAGAGAAGTGATCCGGCAATATCTGAAAGAGATGCAACTCGACAGGAAGCTGCAGGAGGTGGCACTGGTAAATGAATGGGAAAACCTGGTGGGTAAGATTATTGCTTCCAAAACCGAACGGATATATATACATCATGAGGTTTTGTATGTACATATCCGTTCGTCGGTGGTCAAACACGAGTTGATAATGATCAGTGAGGAACTGAAAGAAGCATTGAATAAAAAAGCGGGGGAAGTACTGGTAAAGGAGATTATTTTTAAATAAGGCAGGGGATGGAGTGACGGAGGGATGGAGTGATTGGGTGATTGGGGGATTGGGTGACGGGGTGATGGAGTGATGAGGTGATGAAGTGACGGAGTGATGGAGTGATGAAGTGACGGAGTGATGGAGTGATTGGGTGATTGGGTGATGGAGTGATGAGGTGATGGAGTGACGGAGTGATGAAGTGACGGAGTGATGAAGTGACGGAGTGATGGAGTGATTGAGGGATTGGGTGATGGAGTGATGAGGTGATGAAGTGATGAGGTGATGGAGTGACGGGGTGATGGAGTGATGGAGTGATGGAGTGATGGAGTGACGGGGTGATGGAGTGATGGGGTGATGGAGTGATGGAGTGACGGAGTGATGGAGTGATGAAGTGACGGAGTGACGGAGTGATGGAGTGACGGAGGGATGGAATGACAGAGTGATGAAGAGACGAAGTGATGAAGTGACGGAGGGATGGGGTGACGAAGTGACGAAGTGACAAAGGGATGAAGCGAAGGAGATACTTACAGGCAGTAAATATTGAGATGGTTGAATAATCATAAGGTTGCCACATGAAAATATACATATTTAAATAAATATTTATATATGTATTTAAATATTTATTTCAAATGAAGCAAAAGAAAAATTCCGTTGTTTCATTGACGAAGAAAATCATAGCATTCTATCAACATGTTAGCCATCATTTTAAAAACAATTTGCTATTTCACTTATTTGTGATAACTTTGTAATAACACATAAATAATGATGCCATGGAAATATCTGTTATAAAAATCGGGAATTCTAAAGGGTTTAGGTTACCGAAAGCCTTATTAGATAAATACAACATAAAAGACAAGGTTGAACTGATCCTTGAAAAAGGTTTTATTGTTTTAAAACCCATCTCCACTCCCAGAAAAGGATGGGAAAATGCATTTAAAGAAATGCATAAGAAAGGGGATGACAAACTCTTATTTGATGACATATTTGACGAAGAAAATATTGAAGAATGGATTTAAAACAATATCAAATAGTGTTGGTAAACCTGGACCCAACAATTGGGAGTGAGATAAAAAAAACAAGACCTTGCGTTATTGTTTCACCTAATGAAATGAATAAATACCTCAGGACAATTATTATTGCCCCAGTGACAACAACTTCACGAAACTATCCAACAAGAGTTAAAGTGAGACATGACAATAAAAACGGATGGATAGTAATCGATCAGATCAGAACCATTGACAAAAAAAGAATTATTGGAATCCTGGGCAAACTAAATAATAAAGAAGTTAAGGAAGTAAAAAACATAATAAAAGAGACCTTCGTGGACTAAAAACGATGGCTAACATTGCATAAGGTGCATAGCTTCTATTGGGCTCTCCTGGAAAAAGATTTAATTCGATTTTTTGTAAATTAGTTGTCAATAAGCCAAACGGAACTACACAACGCTACGCACCTTATGCCCACCGGAATGTAAGATTTTCTTGTCAGGGTAAATCCAAATTGTGCAATAGAGCCATTTACAATCGCTCTCTTGCGCATTGGGTTTATATTTTTCTTGGGCAGGAGTAGCCCAGACTTGGATCATTCAGAGAGCAATCCCGGGAAGTTGGTTTTCAAAATGCAAAAGCACAGACAGAAACCATAGCGGAGGCGTCATGCATGACGTCTCCGCTACCTCACCAGATTTTTTGGTGGTGCAATCAACGGGAATTCTTCGGCGGGAAAGCCCCTGGGTTTTGGTATCTCTGTGTTACTGCCTGCCAGGGTCTCCGTCAGCCGGGTCGATCACTCCACCGGTTCGGCGGCTTCGGTTGTGGCAGGTTGCTTATCGCGGTAGTTCAATACCAAAATCTGGTTTGCTACCACTTCGGTGAAATATTTCTTCCCGCCAGTTTCGTCGGTATAATCGCGATGGGTGATTTTCCCCTCCACAGCGATTTCCTGTCCTTTGTGAAGGTATTTTTCGGCAAATGCTGCCTGATTGCCCCATACAACGATGTTGTGCCATTGTGTATCGGAAATTTTCTCGCCTTCGCTGTTACGATAACTGTCGGTGGTAGCCAGGGTGAAGCGGGCCATTTTTCTTCCCCCCTTGAGTTCGCGTACTTTAGGATCCAGACCAATGTTTCCAATCAGATTTACCCGGTTTCTTAAGTTGTTCATGACTTTAAAATTTAATAATTACACATTCAAAAATTTGTTCGCATTTTACGGCCGTAACGAATTCTGAACCAAAGGTCGGAAAGCCACCAAAAAAGAGTCGTATATTTTACGTTTGTTTACGTATATATCCGTATGTAAACGTTTTTATCACTGATACACTGTTTTTTATACCCATATTCCGTCATAGAAAACCCAACATGCTTTCTATGGCGGAATGACAAAGGATTTCCCCAGCACGGCTTTTTCTTCAATTGCGGATAACGGTTTAGTATAACCGCTGTTTTAAGTTTGTTGTCTCACATTAAGCAGAACTCTTGAATCGTTTTATTGCTGTTTTCCTTTTCAAGATCCCCATACAGGCCGATATGGATCATTTTGGAGGAATAGACACTACCAAGTGGATGATCTTTTTGTATATTCATCTCCTCTATCTGTACATGCTTTCATTCACTGATCAGACGTGTATCTTGTTCCAACAATTCTTTTACCACTCCTTCCAATATCCGAAACCTGTATTTCGGTACCCATCCATAATATATGGTAATTACAATAATATACTACATGCGATTGTCTTTTGTACTTGGCCATACTCCAAAGTTACCAAACTATTTCTTATTTTTGGCATAACCGATTGTACATTACCACGCCCTTAGGACGTGGGTTTCTAAGTTAAACGAAAAAAAATGAACGAATGAAAAGGAAAAACGTCCGAAAGTTGTTTTTGATTCCGGTATGGATTTTGGTTTCTTCAGCCGGAATATCCCAGGGAGTCGCTCTGCATTTCACTGTCAAGATAAAGACTTACACGCCACCGGATGAGTCGGTGTGTGTATATTTCCAGAATCTGGAAGGTTCCGATCAATGTGTTTTTAAGATGCGCAAGAAAAATGACAGTCTTTACACTGCAGACATCCAAACAGACCTGCTGGGTATAGGTACAGATCTGAGCTATAAATACTGTCGTAATTTTATGCCTGCCGGTGCGGATGAATCCTTTGACGACAGAAATAAAACGGGAATGCGCACGATTCATATCGGGACATCAACGGTAACGATTCAGGATGAGATCAACAAATGGAGATGGATTCCCCCGGACAGGGAGACGCTCACCATAGATACCACAGCTTATCTGAGCACTCCGCCGGCAAACCTTTATGACTCCTCTTTTCAGTGTGGGATCTGGCTTCCTGATTTCTGGTGGAATCGTTACTGGGCTCCGGGAGATTTTTATGATCATACGCTGGATCACATTATCATGAACAGCGGTGCCGACTGGATGCAGATCTCGCCTGCCTGTGCGATCACTCAATTCTATCCCGTACCGCAGATAGATGATCAAAATATCAATTCGACACCGGATTCCATACTCATCAAGATTATCACCGATGCACACAAAAAAGGATTGAAAGTATATCTTTCTCCGTTTGTTTATCCGGATATGGTATCCGATACCTGCACCACTTATCATTCCGCAACCTGGTGGGGAGATTTCAAGAATGCGTGGGCACCCATCCTCTTAAGATATGCACAGATTGCACAGGATTACGGGGTGGAGATGTTTCAGTTTGTAATGTGGACCAATAACGGTTTCTGGTCGATACAGGATGAAGAAAAATACGCTTTGGATTCTATCGGGGGGATTTTACTGGGAGACGTAAAAGATCAGTACACAGGGAAAATGGTTATTCAGTATAACAAATACGGTCCTCAGCTCGATTTATATAAAGCGGGGGATTACCTGGGCATTATCCTGGCCAATTTTTTTCCCTGGAAACTTGGAACGGACAAAACGCCTACCGTCTCTGAGATGCGATCTAAATTATCTGATGGGCTGGACAATGACCTGTATCCTTTGATCTCGGCCCTGGGGAAAAAGGTGATTGTAAATTCCATTTCTGCCTGCAGCTACGACGGGACAACCATTGACACTCCCGACTGGGCAGGTCTTCTTTATTATTTTGAAGATGACACAACGGTACCCATTGATGTACAGGAACAAGCCGACAACTACGAGGCGATACTGCATGAGGTCACCACCCGGGACTGGATTGCCGGAGCCTATAGTTTCAATTATAATTACTGGAGTTCGATAGATAAGGCTCCTTCGATACGGTCCAAGCCGGCGGAGGGGATTGTACGCAAATGGTTTAGCTGGATCACCCCCGACAACAGATTTATCCGTATTGATACAACTGCACACGGAACTACCGTTCCAGAGCCTTCTGCCTATATCACAACCAGGGACAGCGAGATAACGCTCACTGCTGTCCCCGATTCGGGTTATCTGTTTGAAAACTGGACGGGAAACATTGATTCCTCACTAATGCAAGATAACCCGCTTATAGTCAACATGGACCGGAATATTACGTTAAAACCGGTTTTCACTGCCATCTCCACCGGGATTCCGGATCCCGATAAGCTATCTGCCGGGTGTGAGTTGTCTCAAAATATACCCAATCCGTTTATCACAGCAACGACCATCCAATACAGGATATCCCGGAAAGGGCATTATCAGCTTAAAGTATATAACGTATTGGGAGAAGAAGTAGCGACGCTGGTGGATTCGGAAAAAGACAGGGGCAAATATTCTGTAACGTTTACTCCACAAGGGCTCACGCCCGGTATTTATCTTTATAAACTGTCTGCGGATCATATGCATCTTATAAAGAAAATGCTTATCCGGTAAAGGTAAGCCCATATTCCGCCATAGAAAACCCAACATGCGTTCTATGGCGGAATGACAAAGGATTTCCCCAGCACGGCCTATGGCCTGTGCACAATAGCGGATTTTTACGAAATCTCT
Source organism: Bacteroidales bacterium (assembly GCA_021157415.1). Classification (GTDB taxonomy): domain Bacteria; phylum Bacteroidota; class Bacteroidia; order Bacteroidales; family VadinHA17; genus DRPN01. Next base: position 69,746 of record JAGGWN010000001.1, read on the forward strand.
ATTGCGCAAACCGGGATCATATCTTCTTCAAGAATCATTTGTTTTCATTTCTCCCAAAACCCGACTCGTAATTCACAACTCATCTCTTTTCTCATATCTCTCTGCTCATTTCTCAATTACTGACTCACAATGCCGAAAAACAACAAATATCTGATTTGCGTAGTTTGATAACAACGTTATAATTTCCCCGGGAATCTCGCCAGGCTGAACGGAATCATCCGGTCGGACGGGTAGTCCCGGAGTAGTTCATTCAAAAATACATGTTCTCTTCATCTTTTTGGCTTTACATCAAAACAGTGAAATCCCAAGTCAGCATCGCTTTCGCGTAGTTTCAATGAAGCAAATAAGAAACCGGAATATTTTTCACATTTAGATGTTCCCGATTTAGGGTTACCGAGGACCACCCAAATACTTCCGGTCATCATGCCGGTTATACTGCAGGGGCTGCCAGGACTATTTTCGGTTTTTTTTAAGCAGGATCATCAAGCATGCTGAAAAGCACAATCGCAGGATGTTTTTTTGGATAAATATTTGTATATTAGAACGGCGGTTTTGTAATTCGGGCATACAGATACAAAACGAAAGCTTTACAGTCTTACAGTCAGATCATTAGAAGGGGGATCAATCTGATGTCATGCTTCAATTAGTGGGACTGACGGGACGTAAGTATATCTGATCGAAAGAGATGACGAGAGAATAAAACCGGTAAAAAAGGACGGATAATTTGAAAAAAGTTATTCACATAAACAGGGTGCAGCACAAAGGTGCTGACAGGATAAAGCTGGTATTCAACTATGATGAAGGTTTAATAGAGAGGGTACGCAAGCTGTCCGGAGCGCGGTGGAGTCAGACGATGGGATGCTGGCACATCCCTTACAGGAAAGATTACATAACCTATTTAACAGGACAGCTTCCTGAGATATACTTTATTAATGAAAAACAAAAAAACTCCGGGATAAAAGTTGAAAAAAACATTGAAGGGTTTTCAGGTATCATTGAAGTATATCATTCGAAAAAAGAATCCTTATATTATTTCAAAACTCCTTATTTTCTTAGAGATGAGATACTTAAGTTAGAAAAACCCTGGTGGCATCCCGGTGCAAAATGTTGGTCGGTATATGCTACCCCTCAAAATCTTGAACAACTAAGAAAAATCATGCACGATGTAGGATATGACATTCAGGTAATAACTAAAGAGATAAGGAAACGAGCTATTGTCCACAGACATAGGCCCTCTCCTCCTGATTTGGCAGATAAGAGATTTGAGCAAGGAATGATATTACGTAAATTGAGCCCGAAAACCATAACCACATATAAGAGTTTTGTCAATCGTTTTTTGTATGCTTTCCGTAACAAAGACATAGAGACACTCCCATCCGAAGCCATTCGGGAATATTTATTCAAAAGTATAGAAGACAAACGTTATTCCAGGTCATTTCAGAATCAGATGATCAATGCTATAAAAAAGTATTACGAGCTGGTTTATGAGCGAGAGTTAACGGATATGGATTTACCCAGGCCGGAAAAAAGCAGATCTTTACCCAACGTAATCTCAAAAGAAGATGTTCAAAAAATGATCAATGTTACGCACAATTTGAAACACAAAGCAATTATCAGTATCATATATGGATGTGGACTCAGGCGGCAAGAGGTTGTTGAACTAAAATTAAAAGATATTGATTTCAATGCCCGGACTATGGTTATTCATGGCAAGGGGGATAAGTACCGAATCGTACCTATTGGGAAAAAACTACTGAAATTGATTCAGGAATACATAAAAAGTTATTTACCTGAGGAATATCTTTTCAACGGCCCGCAGGGCAGGCGGTACAGTGCATCCAGCATTGGTAAGCTGGTACGGCAAAAAGGAATAGAAGCCAAAATTAATAAACCGGTAAAACCTCACACCTTGCGACATTCATTTGCTACGCACTTATTAGATTCGGGGGTTGATATACGCATCATTCAGGAACTCCTGGGACACAGCAGCATAAAGACGACAGAGATATACACCCATGTAAGCAGAAAAAATATTATGGGCATTAACGGGCCCTTTGAAAAGTTGAACTAAACCGCCCCCATACGGAGGCGGCAAATTGATGGTAGTTTTGAGGTTTTAACTTAAAACTTACCATCATGAAAGAAAAAGATTCTTATCTGATTAAACAGTTCATTCATGAGTTGCAGTTACGCAACTACAGTCCGCGAACGATTACAACT
>JAGGWN010000111.1 GCA_021157415.1 Bacteroidales bacterium
CGCTGTGGCAAGGGATTTCCTTCTTTTTTCCAGAATTCCCAACCTATATCCGCATGCACATATTCTGCGCTAAAACCGGCGGCATCCAATACCCGCAGGCTTTCATTCAAAACAATCCGGCCGATACCGTCGCCGGGCATGGTAACGATTGTGTGTCCTGGCATAATAAATCATGGTTTTATGGTTAACGGAAAGATAAAAGTAGTAAGAAAAAGTATCATGAAATACTGTTTCTAAACATATATTCATAAATTTAAGAATTACTTACATTTGTATTTTTCGACGGATAATATGTCTTAATACACTAAAATGATACATGTCAGTGAATTACAAAATAAATATCCTAATCCGGTCTGGAAGTATTTTAATGAAATACTGAAAATACCACGGCCTTCCAAGAAAGAAGAAAACATCAGGGAATATCTGGTACGGTTTGGGAGAAAACGAAACCTGGAAACCCTGGTGGATGGAGTCGGGAATGTATTGATACGAAAAACTGCTACTCCCGGGTATGAAGACAGGATCCCCGTAGTATTGCAAAGTCACATGGATATGGTTCCGGCCAAAGAGCCTTCGCTGGACTTTGATTTCGCGAAAGATCCCATCCCTGCTTATGTGGAAGGTAATTGGGTGAAGACAAAAGGAACAACCCTGGGGGCCGATGATGGTATAGGAGTAGCAGCAGCCCTGGCGGTACTGGATGCGGAAGATATTCAGCATGGTTCGCTGGAAGCTCTCTTCACCGTAGATGAAGAATCAGGAATGACCGGCGCTAAAAACCTGCCCGAGGGATGGCTGAAAGGAAAAATACTGATCAACCTGGATTCGGAAGATGAAGGGGAGTTGTTTATCGGCTGTGCAGGAGGTCAGGACACCTCTGCTGTCTTTCATCTTTTTCATGAGCCGGTACCTGAAAATGTCATACCTTACCGTCTTGACATCAAGGGCCTTGCGGGAGGTCATTCAGGGGATGAGATAGACAAAGGACATGCCAATGCCATCAAGCTGGCAGCTCGTTTTTTGTGGCCCGCCACACAGGAATATAATATACACCTTTCCTGTCTTACCGGGGGTACCCTGCGTAATGCCATACCTCCGGAAGCAGAAGCCGTGTTTACCATCCACGAAAGCAGAAAGGAATATTTGATTGCATCCTTTGAGGTATTTCGTGATACGGTCAGAGAGGAATTTAAGCATTCCGACCCGGAAATGAAGATCGGGTTACATGAAACGAAAAAACCTGCCGATATAATCCCTGCCGGAAAACAAGAGCAGCTGCTGCTTTCCCTGTACGGATGCTGGCACGGGGTATATAGCTGGAGTAAGACCATCCCCGGACTGGTGCAGACTTCCACCAATCTTGCACTGGTACGAGTTGATGCCGGTAAGATCGTGGTGGATACCAGCCAGCGTAGCTCTCTGGAATCGGAAAAAAAGGTTATGGCCGAAACGGTGGCCAGCATATTCCGGCTGGCAGGTGCCGAGATTATTTTCGGAGATGAATACCCGGGCTGGACTCCCAACCCTGAATCGCTTATATTAAATATTACCGAAAAAGCCTATCGCGAACTGTTTCACGCAGACCCGGCTGTAAAAGCAATTCATGCCGGACTGGAATGCGGTTTGTTCCTGGAAAAATACCCGGACATGGATATGATCTCTTTCGGTCCTACCATACGCGGCGCTCATACACCGGAAGAGAAACTGGATTTGGCAAGTACCCACAGGTTCTGGCAACTGCTCGTGGATGTGCTGAAAAAAATACCCGCTTCTAAACGCTACCTTTAGAAAGGAAAGCATTTACTTTTCTTAAATCAAAAGAATGCTCCCGGGCTTTAATCCCCGGGACACCTTTTATAACTCTCCCTGAGGAAAGGTCAAAACTTTTCCGGACAGTTTTAGGTGAGGTGAGATAAAAAATATTTTGATCAACAGACGCTTGTAACGCTCTTAATTTTCCAACGGTTCGAAGTCTTCTTTACTCGCACCACAGAGCGGACATTCCCAATCATCCGGCAAATCTTCATAAGCAGTTCCGGGAGCAATGCCACTGTCCGGATCCCCTTCTGCAGGATCATAGATATACCCGCAAACCATACACTTGTACTTTTTCATCAGAATATGTTTTAGATATACAATTATTATTCAATCAGTTAAAAATATCAGTTAAGGTTTTGAAATTTTCATCTACATGCTCGAAGCAATACTCTTTTGTTCTTAACTGATAAGGTCAGTTTCATGCTCGTTGTCATATATTATACATACAGTAAAAATCGACCTTTCATATGTTTATTAATTTTCTTCCCCCATGTAAACCTGCCCATATGACCTCGATATGGTTGGCGCTTCGCTCTCCTATGAATGGCAGTATTTTTGTGAGAAATTATTTTTTATAAATATTTCGAAAAGATAATGTATTTTTACGAATCTTTGTGGAAACAGCGGTGGATTTTGTTTAATTCAGTGGTTTTTAATGACAGTTTCAGAAAAAGAAAACAGGGAACCTGACAGTGAGCCCATCTATGGAATAGAGACTCTTATCAAAGATTTTGATCCTGTCACACTGGGTGAGCTGTCTGAAAATCCGCTTATGGACAGGTATGATGAGAAGTATTTATTGCCCGTCTCCATCTATGCCTGGCTCTTGCCTGAACTGATCGGTCACTATCGTATTCTGGAAGTGGGAGGGGAGAGAAGCTACAGGTATGTTTCCACCTATCTTGACACTCCGGCATTGGATATGTACCTGACTCACCATAACGGCTGGAAAAATCGCTATAAGGTACGCTTCAGAAGATATGTTCACTCCGGGAAGGTTTATCTTGAAATAAAACACAAGATCAACAAGGGAAAGACATTTAAAAAAAGACTGGAACGCCCTGAAGAAGAGAAGAACCTGCTCCCCGAATCCCGGGGATTTATTCAAAAATATTCTCCGTTTTCACCCGATGACCTTTCTCCCGCACTGCGTGTCTCCTTCGCCAGAATAACCCTAGCCGATCCGGTAGCAGTGGAAAGGTTTACTTTTGATTATAAATTACGTTTCGAGGTAAACGGGAAAAAACAATCCCTCCCCGATATAGGGGTTCTGGAAATAAAACATCCGGGAAGAATAAACCATTCGGTAATTACATCCCTTCTCGCAAAATACAGAATATTTCCTACAGGTTTCAGCAAATACTGCACCGGAACAGCCTTGTTGTATCCCCAAATTAAACATAACCGTTTCAAACCATTGTTGTTAACATTAAAAAGAATGCATCATGATGCTCTCTACCCTGTTGTTGCTGGCTGATGACGCTGTTCGTCTTTTAGGCATCAAGCTGATCAATACCCATGATTTCCTGGAACTGATCATCCGTTTTTCTTTTAATATACTGATCGTTTTCATCCTGGTCAGAAAGATCTATTTTCCTGTTTCCCGTCGAAAAGAATACTATTTTAATTACATGCTGATCAGTGTGATTCTGTTTTTGATGACCTACATGCTGATCAACGTAAAGGACTTGTCGGTGGGTGTTGCCCTGGGCTTATTTGCTCTTTTTGGCATCCTGCGTTTCCGTACGGCACAAATACCGATCAAGGAAATGACTTATCTGTTTCTGGTGATCGGACTTTCTGTGATCAACGCGCTGGTGACGAAAAAGATCAGCTATGCAGAGATGCTCTTTATCAATATAATCGTACTTTTGGCAGCCTGGCTGGGTGAGCGGTTCTGGATATCTAACCGGATGAGCCGGAAAACAGTTACGTATGAAAAGATTGAATTGATCAAACCGGAAAACCGGCAGAAACTGATTGCAGATCTGAGAGAAAGAACCGGCCTGGATATTACCCGTGTAGAGATTGGGAAAATCGATTTTTTGCGTGATGTGGCGCAGATACGGATCTTTTATACCCATCACGAACAATTTCCCTATCTGGAAGAAGAAGAAGATGCAATAACAGATAACGGAGACTAGGGAAGCAGCAGGGAAGCATCTCCGTAACTCAGGAAACGGAAATCATGATCCAGTGCATACCGGTAAATATTTTTCCAGTCATCACCGGTAAAAGCGGCTATCAGTAATAACAGGGTACTCTTCGGCATATGAAAATTGGTTATCAGCCCGTCGAGAAAACGAAAACGATAACCCGGAACAATCATCAACCGCGTAGAACCCTGTAACAACTCCAGGTGTTTCTTATCCATATACTCCAGCAATGTATTTATTGCACCACCGGCGGAAAGTTCTGTGTGAAGCGTATAGGGATCCCACTGATCGGTGAATAAGGACAAGGGTTCGGGGTGTTTATGCTTTGCAATCTTTACAGCCAGCCAATACAGGCTCTCAAGCGTTCTTACGGATGTGGTCCCCACGGCAAGCACTCTTCCCCGGTGTGTTGAAAACTGCTTCAGAAAAGAACGTGATACGATGTAGTGTTCGGTATGCATGCTGTGCGCTTCTATAC
>JAGGWN010000002.1 GCA_021157415.1 Bacteroidales bacterium
ATTAACGGTAGTGTGGCATGTATTGAGAGAAGAGGAACCTTTTAATCCAAAAATGTTGCCCATCTATAATCCGGAAAAGATGATCCGGAAGGTGAAGTATCATCAGAGAGAACTTGAAAAATTGGGAAAATTGGGATTTTTATCAGCGTAAAGGCCGGCTATTTTTGTGATGGCAATGTCCTTTTTGTTTATTGGACAACCTCGTTTTCAAACAGGCCCATTTATTTTTAGCACAAAAGAATAAGTTAATACATGTATATATGTCAAACTTGAAGAGGAAAATCGTTATCCAAAACGTTAATCTGGAATTTATTTACTCAAATGATTTTTAGAGAAAAGATAGTATAATCCGCACGTTCCTGTCTCCAAGCTGATGTTAAAAAATTGTTAATGTTTATCTTCTTTCCGGTTATTCCAAAAAAATAACCGGATTCCAATAACAGTGAATATAACATATGATGCATTTTTTCTATAACAACCTCCTTTAAATATTTTTTTTGGCCCGGTATCTTGATCTACATTAATCTACATTAAATGTATATCAGAATTGTTTCCTTAAGTTATTTTTAACTTTTTCAGATTGTAAAATGATACATACAATAATTTTTCAGAAATAATTTTACATTTGCTATGAAAAAATAATTTATATAGCTTAGTTTAACAAACTAACTTAATTCAACAAACCGGATTACTTTGATTCTTACTTTCTCAATAAACAATATTTCATCATCTTAACTAAATAATGTTTACAAAAATGAAAAACTCCCTGTTCCGTTATCTGACAATTCTCTTTCTCCTTAATTCCATAACTCTTACGGCCCAGCAGGAAAATCAGACATTACCTCAGGATCCCGAGGTAGTCGCTGGAACCCTTAAAAACGGCCTGAAATATTACATCCGGCACAACGAAAAACCCAACAAACGGGTAGAATTCAGGCTGGTAGTCAATGCCGGATCCATTCTTGAGGATGACGACCAGCAGGGGCTGGCCCATTTCTGTGAGCACATGGCTTTCAACGGCAGCAAGCATTTCAATAAAAACCAATTGGTGAATTTCCTGGAAGAATCGGGCATGCGTTTCGGTGCTGACCTGAATGCCTCCACCTCCTTTGACGAGACTATCTACCAGTTTCAAATTCCTTCCGACCGACAGGGTCTGGTAGATTCGGCTTTTTTAATACTTGAAGACTGGGCTCATAACCTGCTCTTCGACCCCAAAGAAATAGACAAGGAAAGAGGCGTCATCCATGAAGAATGGCGACTGGGTCTGGGTGCCCAGGACCGGATGCAGAAAAAATATTTCCCGGTACTTTTCAGGGGCTCCCGCTATGCCAAACGACTCCCCATTGGCATGATGAACATCGTCATGCACTGTAAATATGAAACCCTGAAAAGGTTCTATCGCGATTGGTACCGTCCTGATCTGATGGCTGTGATCGTTGTGGGAGACATTGATCCAGCCGCCGCAAAAAAACAAATACTGAAACATTTCAAAAAAATTAAAGATCCTAAACCCGAAAGGGACAGGAAAGTGTACGGACTGTCTGACAATACTAAACCCATTATTGCAATAGCCACAGACAAAGAAGCTACGAGCAATCAGGTAGCTGTTTTCTGGAAACATGCCAAGACCCATCTGATTACGGAAAAGGACTATCGCCGTTCGCTGATGATGTCCCTGGTCGCCGGGATGCTGAATAACAGGTTTTATGAGATCTCCCAAAAACCGGATTCCCCGTTTATGTACGCCGGCTGTGGTTATGGCGGTTTTCTGGTGCGTACAAGAGATGCCTGGCAGTGTGTTGCCATCCCGAAAACCAACAAAATACAAGAAGCTTTTTCCACTTTGATCAAGGAAAACATGCGCGCCAAAAAATACGGATTCACCCCGGGGGAGCTGGAACGGGAAAAAGCCGAGATCAGAAGCAGCTATGATAACATGCTCAAGGAGAAAAACAAAACCAACTCCTCTGACTATGTCGAAGAATATATCCGTAACTACCTGGAGCAAGAAGCCTTTCCAGGCATTGAAAACGAATATGCTCTGGTGAAAAAGATGCTTCCGGGAATCACGCTGGAGGATCTGAACAATGTCATTGATACCTTGATTACCCGGAAGAATGTGGAAGTTCTGGTCACCGGACCGGACAAAAAGGACAACATTGTCCCGGATTCTATGTCTTTATTGATTGCCTATAAAACAGCGCTTGTAGCTCCTGTCACTGCCTACGTAGATAAGAAAATAACTAAAAACCTCATTACGGAACCACTCCCGGGGTCCCGGATTGTCAGCACCCAAAGGAACGACACTTTCGGTTTTACGGAAGTCAAGTTAGGCAACGGAGTAACTGTCATCCTGAAACCCACCACCTTCAAAAATGACGAGATTCTGATGGATTCCTATAATTACGGAGGCAGCTCACTGGTACCCGATGACAAGGCCTTCATGGCACGTATGACCCCTACGGTGATAACACAAAGCGGTGTCGGACCGCTGAATGCAACCGATCTGAATAAATTCCTTTCCGGCAAGCAGGTTTCCGTTTCCCCTAAAATAGGGGAGCTCACCGAAGGAATCTCAGGCAACAGTACCCGGAAAGACTTTGAGACCATGCTTCAACTCACCTATCTCTACTTCACCCAACCCCGGAAAGACCAAGAAGCGTTCCGGGCTTTCCAGTCAAAATTATCATCCCAGGTTCGTTTCCTGCGATCCAATCCTCAAATGGTGTTCATTGACACTCTGTACAAACTATCGGCCAGCAACAATCCACGCTATTTTCAGATTCCTTCCGCAAAACAGGTCAACGACCTTCATCTGGACGACATCCTGGCGTTTTACAAAGACCGTTTCGCCGACGCCGAGGGATTCCATTTTTTCTTTGTAGGTAATTTTAAAGTTGACACCCTCCTTCCCCTCTTGCAGAAATATCTGGGCAGCCTGCCGGCCATAAACCGGAAAGATGCGTGGAGGGATGTGAGTCCGGAATTTCCGAAGGGTATCACAAAAGCTACAGTGCATAAGGGCTCTGAGCCAAAGAGCATGGTAGCTCTGCTGATGGAAGATCAATTTGACTGGAGTGCTAAGAACAAGGTGATCTTTAACATGACCATGAACATCCTGAACATCCGGTTACGTGAAATCATGCGGGAAGATGAAAGCAAAGTGTATGGTGTAGGAATCCAGAAGTCCACCTCGAAATATCCCAAACCTGAATACAATATCCTCGTCAACTGGGGTTGTAGCCCCGAAAACGTAGAGGGTTTGATCAAAACGGTCTTTCAGGAAATGGATTATCTTAGGAAGAACCTCCCCACCACAGTAAATCTTGAGAAAGCCCGGGAGACCATGATCCGTGAGTTACAGACCAACAACGAGAAAAACAGCTACTGGCTGGGGAAACTGAAAGGAAGTTTTGTGAATCAGGACAAGCTGCTTACCCGCGAAGAACTGGAGACGATCATTCAGAGCATCACACCGGCAGATATTCAAGAGGCCGCCCGGCATTTTTTTACCCCGGACCATTACCTGCAGGTGGTGCTACTGCCGGAGAAATAGACGGAGGGCATCAAGCTGGAGTGTGAAGCCTAAAGCACAAGGATGAAGTGATGAAGTGATAAAGCGAAGCAAGAAAACAGGTAATTAATAGGAACTTATAAAATAGTCCATTAGTAAAACGATTGGAATATGAAACATAAAGTTCTTGCATTTCTCCTGATTACGTTTTCACTTCTTCAACCGTTATCCGGGGTTTCCCTGCAGGTTGCCAGCCCGGACGGAAAATATCTGGCCATTGCCGGCACCAATGCAGAAGGTTTGTTTCAATACCAGGTCTTCTATGCAGGAAGAAATATTATCGAACCTTCCACAATGGGGTTCTTGCTATCCAACGGAACCGTTGTCGGGAAATACATGGATATCATGGCCCGGTCTTACAGTATGGCAGACACCACCTGGACGCCTGTATATGGTGACCGGAGCAAATACCGGGATCATTACAACCAACTCAACATCACCTTGCAGGATCATTCGGGCTATCTTCTGCAACTGATCTTCCGTGCCTACGATGAAGGGATTGCTTTCAGGTATCATATTACCGCCAACCCGTTTGGCAAGGAACTCTTCATTCATAAAGAGCTGACGGAATTCTCCCTGCCTGAAGGAGCTACGGCCCGGGTTACTTATTCAGCTCAGGGACATTATGTTAATATCCCTGTTGGAGAAATAGCACAACCTGCCGAGCGACCTTTGGTGATCCGTGAAGACAACGGAATCTTTCTGGCCATTGGAGAGGCCGGACTGATAGACTATGCCAGGATGCGGCTCATAACCTCTTCGGATAAGAAAAACACCCTGGTCTCATCCCTGGCCGGGGATGTTATCCTGCCTGTACCCGGGAACACGCCCTGGCGTTTTATTATGGCCGGTGAAAAAGCGGGAAAGCTGGTTGAACATCATTACCTGCTCCTCAACCTGAACGAACCGTGTACCCTTGGCGATGTGTCCTGGATCAAGCCCGGAAAAGTAATCCGGGAAGTGACCCTGACCACACAGGGGGGAAAAGCCTGTGTTGATTTCGCCGCAGCACACAATCTGCAGTTTGTGGAGTATGATGCCGGATGGTACGGCCCGGAGTACAGTGACACCTCGGATGCCACTACCGTCACTCCGGATCCGCAACGGTCAAAAGGCCCGCTGGACCTGCAGGAAGTGATACGTTACGGCAAAGAAAAAGGGGTCGGCATCATCCTGTACGTAAACCGCAGGGCGCTGGAGCGACAGCTTGACACCATCCTGTCCCTGTATGAAAAATGGGGCGTCAGGGGTGTGAAATACGGTTTTGTAAGGACTGGACCCCAGGGGTGGACAGCCTGGCTGCATGAAGCCATCCGGAAGGCCGCAGCCCATCATCTGATGGTTGATGTGCATGATGAATACCGGCCAACCGGTTTCAGCCGCACTTTCCCAAACTTCATGACCTGCGAAGGAGTCCGGGGGGATGAGGAAAGCCCGACCAACGCTCACACACTGGTCACCATGTTCACCCGCACCATTGCCGGCCCGGCAGACAACACCATTTGTTATTATTCAAACCGGGTGGAGAAAAAAATGGGCTCTCATGCTTCTCAACTGGCCAAAGCGGTATGTATTTACAGTCCCTGGCAGTTCTTGTACTGGTATGACCGGCCGGAAGGATCTCCGGGGAGCAAACCCGGTGACGACAATACCATCGGGAATGAACCCGAATTAACATTTTTTGACCAGGTCCCTACCGTTTGGGATGACACAAAAGTTATCGAAAGTGCCATAGGAAAGTATGGAACCGTTGCCCGCCGTCACGGAGAAGAATGGTTTATCGGATCTATCAACGGTGATCAACCCCATACGGTAAAAATACCCATGACTTTTCTTAAAAAAGACATCAAATATACCGCAACTGTTTTTTCCGATGATCCTTCGGTACACACGCGCACCCATGTGAAAATTGAAACAAAAACCCTGAATCATCACAACACTTTTACATTCCCCCTGAAGCCTAACAACGGACTGGCCATGATCATCAAGCCGGAAACAAAATAAATAAAACAAATACAATTTTATCGTCATACATGGGAACACCGATATAAAAATTCTTATTTCTGCCTCTTCCGGCAATCTTATCCCTTTCCTGTTCAGCTTTTCTCCAGGCCTCTTTCAGAAAGCTCATCATGGAACCCAGGTATATCTTTTGCCCGACACCCGACAGGAGAAGGGTGCAGGTTGCGAAAGTCATGCTCCCAGTCAAACTCCCCGACTCATCAAACCAATTTATATTCCACCCGGGAATATATGTATTTAAATATGTATTTAATTATTTATTTAAATACATATTTAAATAAATTCTCCTTTCGGTTCCCATCCCGGTTCATAACTCCTGCCCCACAGTTTCATGGCATCCTTATCCAGGATATGACCATTGGAAGGATTAATCTTCAGTTTTTTTCCGGTACGTGAAGCAATATTGGCCAGATGACATAACAAAGTGCTCTTACCTCCTTCATCTATGGGAGAATCCAGTTTGGCTTTTCCACGGATGGCCTCAAAGAAATTTTCAATATGTAAGGTGGTCATACCTCCGCCTCCCCCCAGGGCTGTCCCTGCCTCACCCAGGCCGGATTTGCTGTCTTTCATCAGTTTTCCCCTCCTGTCATACATCCGGTACCCGCCTCTGTCAATATAAAAGGTTCCTTCGGATCCATAAACGATCGTTCCCCGACCGCTACCGTAGGTACTATATCCGTTTCTGCTTTTCCCGTCCCATTTTATCGTCCGGCCTCCGGCAAAAGTAAAGGTAGCATCCATGGTATCATACATCGTCCATCCGTCGTCCGCAAAATGATATTTCCCGGCATTTACAATCACTTTTTCCGGATAATCCACCTGCAGGGCCCAGCGGGCAATATCCACCTCATGGGTAGCGTTGTTTCCCGTTTCTGCAGTACCAAATCTCCATCCGTACCAATGCCAGTTGTAATCAAACACATTATCCACATATTGTTCCCTGGGGGCAGGTCCCTGAAACAGTTCCCAGTCCAGACCCGCAGGCGGAGGAGCAGGAACCGGATTTTTCACACGGCCGCGGGCATTGGTATAAAAAGCCTGTGCCAGATAAGGTTTACCGATTGCTCCTTCGTGGATCATTTTGATGGCTTCGATGCTTTCCGGTGCCGAACGTTGCTGGTTGCCCATCTGCACAACTTTTTTATATTTCTTCAGATAATCCAATAGTACTTCACTTTCTCTGGGATTGTGAGTGAGCGGTTTCTCGACATACACATTTTTCCCGGCTTCCAGGGCCATCCAGGTAGCCGGGGCATGCCAATGATCCGGGATAGCGAAGAACATCGCATCAACCTTCCTGTCTTCGAGGGCCTTGCGGAAGTCATTCAGCAAAGCGGGGGTATAACCCACCTCTTCATTAAAACGGCTGGCTCCTTTCTCGCGTCGCGATTTCATTACGTCAGCGATGTAGGCTACATGCACGTTGTCTTTGTTTTTGGCCATGGCCTCAAGGTAGCCGGGGAAACGTCTGCCTGCGCCTACCAGCGTCACGGTCAGCCTTTCATTGGCCCCGATAATGCGTTTGTAACTGACAGCAGGAAAGCCGGAAGCCCCTAATGTCAGGGCGGCAGCTCCCAACGCAGATCTCCTAACAAAATCCCTTCTTGAAGATTTTTCTTTCATGATCGCTTGATTTACTCGTCAAAACAATTATTCAGTTCAAGTATCTTAATATTTTTAAAAGACACCTCGTATCCATGATCCTGTAACAGGATATATCCTTCCTTTGCCTCTCCGAAATGAGGCCACACATTGTATTTGCTGCGTGCCACCAGGGCTTTCCACATCTGTCCGCAACGGTCATACTCCACCACCTTAATGTTATTGATCCAGTGTTCCACATGACATCCGCGCACGATGATACGGGCACGGTACCAGCCGCCTATTGTCTGGCGGGTGTATCCCTGCAGTTGCGGTGTAGCAGCGTGTGCGGGGATAAGATCATAGAGCGAGGCCTGTGTCCGGTTACCATTCGTACCCTTTTTGGCATCAGGATGGTTTTTGTTATCAAGGACCTGAAACTCACATCCTATGGCCGAGCCGCCATTTTTGTTGAGTGTGGGATCCACAAAATATTTAATGCCGCTATTGGCACCCTTGGTCAGTTTGAAGTCCACCTGCAGGACAAAATTACGATAAGTCTTGTCGGTGATAATATCTCCGCCCCCTCCTTCTTCGCCTCCATTTGAAGGCAATACGGTTAATATACCCTTGTTAATCACCCATCCATGATCCGGAAAATGGTCTAATTTGGCTCCACGCCAGCCGCTGGTCGTCTTACCATCCCACAGGAGCTTCCAGCCTTCTGCTTTTTCCTGCTCCGTAAGGTGATTATTCAAATAGCTAATTACCGCCACATTCGGATCCGGGTTTATCCGATGTGCCTGTGGATTTTTTGTCATGATCCGGATATTCTTCCAATAAATCTTTTTCCCGGCAAGGGCTTTATTGTTGCCTATCGCATGTACCTGTAATCCGATAAATCCCGAAGAGGTCATATCATCCACCAGATTGGCACACTGCACACCGTTTACCCAGGTTCTGATGGAGTTCCCTATGGCTTCCACCCTAAAATGATTCCAGTATCCCATCAAAAATGCCGCTTTTCCTTTCGGATTACGTTCCAGGTTATAAAGCCAACCCCTCCTGGCTTCATCATAGATACCTCCGGTCCATCTTCTTGGCGAAGGGTCTATCTCAACCTGGTAGCCATGCACCCTGCCGTTCATATACTCTTTGGTGCTCTCGCTCCTGATCTGCACTCCCGAGTTAAAGGAAGGTTCCAGCAACACGTCAAACTCCAGAATGAAATTCCCGAAATGCTCTTTGGTACAGAGAAAACTGTTGGGCGAATTCAGCACGGTTTCACCCACAAGCATACTGTCTTTTGCGTAATACTTGGCTTTTCCGTTAAGCTGTTCCCATCCTTTCAGGTCTTTCCCGTTGAACAAATACCGCCAGCCGTCCTGAGCGTCAATGGCCGGAACAATCAACAAGCTCATCACAATAAATAAAAAACTTTTTTTCATGGTTATAAATTTTTTTCAGAACATATTTATAGCATCACATAATAAAAGATAAAAGTAAACAAATATCCGTTATGGTCTATTCGAAAAAGAATTTGTAGCCGGCAGAAATCCCAGGGATGCCAGAAACGTATCTGCTTCACAGAGGATTATTAATTTTAGCTGACATCAAAGCTAATCCGTTCATATACGACAAATAATCTTTTTGCAATTAGATTCATTTTCAATCTTCATGTTCCTTTCGTTAGCAAAAATATTCAACGATATTCTCATCGCAGGGGAATTGCTCCTGGCGTTATGGTAAAAGATCCTCCCTTTGCGGAGTAAACACATCCAGGATCACAGCCTCTTCCAGAGCCAGCACCCCATGGGGCACATCCGGAGGTGTGTAAAAACTGTCCCCTGCTGAGAGGAGTTCTTTTTCCCCGTCTATCTCGACTTCGAAAGATCCTTTATGTATATAGCTTACCTGTTCATGGGGATGAGAATGCACAATTCCGCGGGCTCCTTTTTTAAAACGAACCTCCACCATCATCATCTTTCCACCATGTGCGAGTATCTTACGACTCAAACCATCTCCCGGGAATTCTTCGCGGATCTCATTATTTTTTATGAACATAACACTTCTATTTGTGATTTTACTTCTTGATTGGTTTTAGATTTCCGTTAAAAGTATATGTCATCCCTTTTTCGGGCGTCAAATAATATTTCTTATCCCCGTAAAGGATCTCCACCGGTATTTTCTTGCCGGCATGAACGGTCACTTGTTCCGGTTTATGTTCTTTCCATTTTATATCCACCCGAAAATCACCCCTTGCTTTGAGTCCTCTCACCTCTCCGTGATCCCATGCTTGTGGGAGGGCAGGCAACTGCAATGAAACCCTGTTAAACAAGGCACTGTGATCCCGCACATGATCCGTATGAAGTTGCCTATAGGATTTTCTTTCTGCCCGTGTCAGAATGTCCAGGCATTCTTTTTCAGGATCAACAGACCGATCGAAACCCAATGTCTGCGGATTATAATCTGTCGCGGCAGTAAAAAGCAAAGTCACTTCTTTACCATTCTCAATCAATAATAAAGTATCTACCTGAGTCAATTTCCCATGTTTCCGGTTTTATGAATGCTCCCTGATTATTCAGAGATATATTCCGGGTCGGGAAGTGTATCTCCATACATACCCCGGAGACTGTCAAGCTGCATTTTCAAGTTGCCTATTATCCCGCTATACTGCCGGTCATGATAAAGGTTTTTCATTTCATGCGGATCATTTTTCAGATCAAAGAATTCCCATTCGTCAAAATCATAATAAAAATGGATCAGTTTGTAACGCTCGGTCCTTATGCCATAGTGACGTCGGGTAAAATGCTCAGAGGGGAACTCATAATAATGATAATACAAGGTTTTTCTCCAGCTTTCCGGAGGATGCTCGTTTTCCAGCAAAGGCTTCAGGGAGACCCCCTGGATAGCTTCCGGGATCTTTGCCCCGGCATAATCCAGAAACGTAGGAGCAAAATCAATATTTTGCACAAGTTCTTCTATTTCCCCTTTTCTTTTAAAGCCAGGATAACGCATGACCAGAGGTGTTCTGAATGACTCTTCGTACATAAACCGTTTATCGAAGTAACCGTGTTCTCCCAGGTAAAATCCCTGATCCGAGGAATAGATAACGATGGTATTTTTCGTCAGGCCCGTTTGATCAAGGTAATCCAGCAGGCGGCCGACATTCTGATCCACCGAGGCCACGCACCTGAGGTAATCGGTCAGATAGCGGCGAAGTTTCCAGACCGCCAGCATCTCCCCGGAGAGTTTCATCTTTTTAAAGGCTTTGATTTTCGGATCATACTCACGGTCCCAGGCAGTCCGCTGTGCAGGGTTTAATCTTTTGAGCATACCCTCCATAAATTTCCGGTAACGCGTTTTTATTTCTCCTTCCTTATCCACCATTTTCAGATCATAGGCAATATCCATATCTTTGATCACACTCATTTTCTGTTCTTTGGCTGCCCTTCTTCCGGCATAATTATCAAAATAATTATCCGGCACAGGGAAATCCTCATCCTCGTATAGAGAAAAGGTAGTGGTATCCGGCATCCAGGGCCGGTGTGGAGCTTTTTCGTGTACCATTAGACAAAAAGGTTTGCTTTTATCTCTGGTTTTCAACCACTGTATTGCATAATCTGTAATCAGGTTGGTCACATATCCCGTAACCCGCTTCTTTTGTCCCATCTCAATAAAGTCGGGATTATAATATTGTCCCTGACCAGGTAATATATTCCAGTAATCGAATCCGGTAGGATCACTTTTCAGATGCCATTTTCCAACGATAGCCGTCTGGTAACCGGCTTTCTGTAAAAGTTTCGGGAAAGTTTCCTGACTACCGTCAAAGTTATTGTGACCGGCCCGGTTGATATACAACCCATTTCGGTTACTGAATTTACCGGTAAGCAAGGTGGCCCGGCTGGGAGCACACAAGGAGTTGGTCACAAAAGCCCGGGTGAATATCACCCCTTCGTTAGCAATCCGGTCGAGGTTGGGGGTTTTGTTCAATTTCCCGTTATAACAGCTCAATGCCTGATAGCCATGATCATCCGACATAATGTAAATAATATTAGGACGGGGAGATTTCCTTGTTTGTGAAGATTTGTTTTTGCAACCTCCCGATGCAAAAATTATAAACACAAGAGAGATCACTTCCCAAAAGAACCATTTTTCCTTCATGTTTTTCGTGGTGTTAAAATTTCCAACAAATTTATCAGTATAATTCTAAAAACAAAAAAGATTGATATGACAAGCCCCGATATGTCAACATATTTATTCTCCCTTGGCCCCAAAGGCTAAAACGGATCATCATACTATCATTCCCGCTTAATATTCATTTAATATCCTAAACCGGCATAGCTTTCGAGTAGCTGCAGCTTAGTAAAGGATTAACCCAACCAACGCATCATTTCAGCTCTTTCGAGCTTCCCGATGTATAATTTTTAAAAAAAAGAGGCTACTTCCCCAAGCAGCCTTCTTTTCATCACAATCATATTTTAATTTACATTCCAAATACGGGTATTCAGATCGTCTTTGTCCTTCACGGCCTCATAATTTTTACCGTTCAGTTGTTTTTCGCTGGCCGGATATAGCCAACGAACCGGAGGCCAGTGCTGCCCGCTTTGTACATCTTCCAGGAAGTTTAAAACCGGTTTATCCAGACGGCGATACTCTGCCCAAGTCTGTGGCATACCACCATGAAAAACTACAAAGTATCATGGACCGAGTATTTCTTTTATAACCCGCAGAAATAATTTCCACACGAAGCATATAACACTCTTTATCCTCAGGCATTTAGTACCTTGGTTTGCTGTTTTTCATTATTCCGAGTACCTCTAAGATCGCGTACCTCCTAAGCAAGTCCCACGCTCATTCCACCAGCACCTCATCGATAAAAACCCAGGCTTTTTGGCCGGCACCCGGATGCCAATCGGGACAGTCCCCCCGGTTTATCACAAGGATACGCACATACCGGGCTTTTGTGGGCGGGATCTTCAAGACCAGGTCTACAGCCCTGGGTTCAGGTTGGTTTTTCAGCGGACGGTGCAGGATTCCCCGGGTCATAAAATGTTTGCCTCCGGCAGAAACAAAGACTTTCACTTCTTTGGGTAAAAATATCCAGGCACCCTGGGCTTGCAGACACCCTACCGTTACCCGGTGCACGGTATCGGCTTTTCCCAAATCAAGTGTAATCACCGGGCTCACACCTTCCCATCCCAACCAGCGTCCATTGTGAGCATCGACTCCTCCCCTGAGACAATCGGTCAAGATCGGTGTCCCCGGATTATATTTGGGTGACGGTGGTATTGATACCTGCACTTCCATGCCAGCAGCTTTGTGGATCCTAAAGATCTTCGTCGTAATCCTGCCGATGATCTTTCCATGGCGAAAAGCAGCTGCTTTAATCTTTACCTCTTTGCCGGTGATCTCTATCGGTCCCTGATATAACGGGGAGGCAGGCAAAGGAACACTTCCATCCAGGGTATATCGGATAGGAACTCTGCCGTGTTCGGTAGATAAACGGATAAGAAGGCCCTTTCGTACCGAATCCTGTACGGATGAGATCCTGACATTATACATACTGGGAGCATAACCAATCCCCAGGTTTTTCAGGCGTATCAGGCTATATTCCAAGCGGTTGACAAAATCATCCCATGTACGCAGGGCTTTGGGAGTCCATCCGACCTCGGCGATGGCCAACAAGCGGGGGAACAACATATAATTGGCATCTTTCTCATTCTTTATTGATTCACCCCATAAGTTCCCCTGGGTTCCCAGCACAAGTTTGGCTTCTTCCGGCAACAATGATTCCGAAACAGGGTTATACGAATAAGCCGTTGAGAGCAAACACTGTGAGTAGCCATACAGCGGCTCCAACTCGGGATCCCCTTGTTTCAGATCCAGATAACAATATTTTGTAGGGGTCATAACCACCTTGTGGCCCATTTTGGCAGCCCGGATGCCTCCCTGTTCGCCACGCCAGGACATCACTGCCGCATTGGGAGCCAGCCCTCCCTGCAGGATCTCATCCCAGCCTATCAGTTTCTTACCCAGACCATTCACAATCTTCTCCACACGGCGTATGAAATAACTCTGCAACTCCTCCACATTCTTCATTCCTTCTTTTTTCATAAGATCCCGGCACAACCTGTTTGTTTTCCAATTCGTTTTATTGCACTCATCACCCCCGACATGAAACCAGGGACCGGGAAACAGAGGCAACACCTCCGACAATACCCCTTTGATAAAACGGTAGGATTCTTCCTTAGCCGGACAGATGGTGTTATTCGATGCAACACCTCCTGTGGCAACATAGTAAGGTCCCTGTCCGCAGGCGATCTCCGGATAAGAAGCAATGGTAGCTCTGGAGTGTCCCGGCATATCTATTTCAGGTACAACGGTTATAAAGCGGTCTGCAGCATATTTCACGACCTCCCTGATCTGATCCTGCGTGTAATATCCCCCGTAGGTAGCCTTTTCGCCTGGTTTCTGTGAAGGACGACCCCACCAGGGCATTTTGTTATAATCCACCCTCCAGGCTCCTATTTTCGTCAGTTTCGGATATCCTTTCACTTCGATACGCCATCCCTGATCATCGGTCAGATGCCAGTGAAAAGTATTCATTTTATAACGGGCCAGATAATCCAGGTTTTTCCGGATAAACTCCAGCGGCAGGAAATGGCGGCTCACATCCAGCATATCACCACGCCATGCAAAACGAGGTTTATCAAATATTGTCACGCACGGCAACTGCCAGACATCCGCAGTGTAAGAGGAATCTTCCAATTGGGGGGGGAAAAGCTGGCGCAAGGTCTGCATTCCGTAAAACGCACCGGCCGGTGTTGTTGCTGTAATGGTCACCTTCTCAGGCTGAACTTTTAAAGAATATCCTTCCCGGCCAAAACGGTTCTGATCACCATGCAGTAAAACTACGATCGCCCGTCTCCCCCCCGGCAGATCTCTCCGGAATTCAGGTGTCAACACAAAAGAAGAGGAAGTATTGACGTACCCGGCAAAAATCTCCGCCGCCTTTTGCAAAGCTGCAGTACTGTCCGCAAGATAAAAAGAGGTCCTTTTATCCAACCTGAATATTCCGTCCTGTTTAGTCAACTCCAGCGGTTTCGGGATGATCTTTACATCCGCTGCCTCCGGGATCTTTCGTGAACAGGAAAAAAAGGGAAAAATCACAAACAAGAACAACAAACCGGATATAAGCCGATAATTTTTTTTCATCTGTTTCATATTTTTTATGTCCATTCCTTTAATATAATTTTTTTACTTTGCCAATCCTGCAAATTTAAAGGTAAAAGCCAGATTTTTAGCCCCTGTAAAAAGTGTTGTGTTATAGGGAGGCATTTCGACCACCAGATTCCTGCCTGAATTTTTCCATAAAAGCTCTCCATTATATCCCAACAGGGTAACTTTCATCCCCGGTTTTCCTCTCACATTTTTCACCACAAGTTGTTTCCCCGGCCATTTGGGGCTGATCACGTACAGATCATTGTTTTTCCGGGTAAAGAAAAGTTCCTTCACTGCGTAGCCGGGTTCCGGATTTATCGTTTGCTTCAGGATGTACTCTCCTCCAAGGTAATGTTGTTTCGGCTTGAAGTTTCGATCTCCTTTGGACCATTGGACCGGTTCTTTCCATTTCCTGGTACCATAAATAGCTTCTCCGTTCATCTGCAGCCAGGTCCCAATCTGCATCAACCTTTCCTGCATAATTACCGGTATTTTACCATGAGCAGTAGGACCTATATCCAACAAGAGATTTCCGCCATGACTGACAATATCCACCAGTAACAGTACGAGGGCCCTGGCTGAGTTATAATCCTCCAGGTCCTCGGCCCGGTTGTATCCAAAAGAAAAACCCATACCCCGGCATTCTTCCCACGGACGATCATAATCAACAGATGCCTCATATTCGGTAGTAAAATACCCCCCGTGATGTTTTCGTATGCCTTTTCCCCATCGATCATTGATCACGATGGTTTTACCTACCGGGGAATCATTGAAGAGCCATGCCAGCAACTCAGGAGTATGCCATTTCTCAGCAGTCATCTCCCATTCACCATCCGCCCAGATCAAATCAGGTTGATAGCGGTTGATAAGATCTTTGAACTGAGGAAAGAAATGCTCTGTAACAAATTTCTCCCGGTCCATCTGCCATAAGGGATGGAACCATTCGTACAGAGAATAATAGATTCCGAACTTAATGTCCGTTTTCCGTATGGCCTGTTGCAATTCACCAAGCAGGTCTCTATGCGGGCCTATATCCATACTGTTCCAGGGGAATCCACGATCATTGGCTTGTTTATTGGGCCACATACAATACCCGTCATGATGTTTGGATGTTACAACAATGTATTTTGCACCGGACCGTTGGAAAAGCCGCACCCAAGCTTCCGGGTCATACAACTCAGCCTTAAACCGCTTGGCAAAATCATAATAAGTAAAATCCCTGCCATATGTTTGTGTCTGATAATCTGACACTTCTGTTCCTTTAAAATTGCCATTTCCAAACAAGGTCTTGCTCTGCAGCCAATATTGATACCATTCGGAGTAGGTCCCTTTAGGGGTCCAGGCTGGCACAGAATATACTCCCCAATGAATGAATATACCGAATTTGGCATCTTCAAACCATCCGGGTACAGCTCGTGCATCAATAGATTCCCAGTTGGGTTCCACTTTTTGCTGGGCGGGTGAAAGAATCGGAAGAAACAGTAATAAAACACCAATTACAAAAACAAATGCATTTTTCATGGGATTGCGTATTTATTTATGGTAAAGATAAACAGGAATTCCCGCCTTGGGGTTATTGGGTCTGATATTGATCGACAGAAAAGCATTTTGTCCAGAAGTTTTCATATGAAAGGATTTTTCCCCATACCCCACCAGGATCAGTTTCTTCAGTTGCAGGGTTCCGTGCATAACATGGATCGTCACATTTTTACCTGTTTTGCCGGAAGAAATAAGTATTTCGCCCCAGGCCTCCCCGTCAGACCAGAAATACTTCCCGTTCCGGCTGGTGAAAGTCATTTCTTTTGTCACTCCCGAATAATGAAAACCGGTCAGGGCCAATACAGCCGACCAACTGGCCATAGCTCTTCCGTAATGATGACCGCATTCGGCCTCATCAAAAGGGCTGCGTTTTTCCCCGTCATACCGGTTTCTAATATTCCGGATATTTTTCAATCCGTTGTCCGTCTGCTGTTCAAAAAGCATGCCTACGGCTGCCGTATATTCGAAACCGGTCATCATCTCTGTAAAATAAGGGAACGGGTTCTCCGGTCTTCCATAGGGATAACTGGCCATCACCAGACCAGCCTCGTTGCCTGCAGTATAACAGCGAAAACAATTAAAGCGATCAAACCCGGAGTTCCGGTAGTTGTATTTCATAATGCTGTGCAGCGTCGTTTTCACATGTGCAGGCTGTACCAGGTACCCCAGCCCGCTCACATGGGCGGCATACTGTCCCACCAGTTGATCCACCAGACAACCTTCCCCCAGTTGATATTCGGGATGGGATATCTTCCGGGAGCCCATCCCCACGATCAGGCCCGGCTCTATTTCCCCGGAATCAGCGGGCACCTGTACTTTATGGATATAATATTCTCCATTGAAAAGATTTTTGTCCGTCCAGGTGCTCCCTAGCACAAACAAGGTGTGACAAGTGTCTGCAAAATGCTTATCCCCCACATAGCGGGCCATTTCTTCGACAGCGCGCAGAGCCCCCAGGTACCATATTTCCATCTGCGGATTGGGACCGAAATATTCCACATCCATGGTATTGTGCTGAACTCCTTCCATGACCCCGTCCCGGTTAGCATCCCAGCTACCCGGCAGCCAGGCAAAATAAAGTGCCTTCTTAACCTGCGGATACAGGCTTTTCATAAAATCATCATCCCCTGACAATTGCCAGTCACGATACATTTTAATGATCGCTCCCATCTGTCCGTCGGCAGCTGCATGACCAAACCTTTTGCTTTCATGGGGCGGCAGTTTGACCCGGAAGTTCATCATCCCGTTGTTTTCCGTGGCAAGGCCAAACTCGATATATCTACGGTTTCTGGCCAGTGAACCATACAAAAACCCTGTTGCCTGTTCATAGTTCCACACATGGGTACAGGAGCCCATACAACATCCCGAACGGTCATTGCATCCCTCCCAGGCATAGAAATTGCCATTCGAGATGCGAAAACAGGTTTGTGTGCGTAAGGTGCTGGTGTTGAATAACGCTGCTTCTTTCACTGCTTCCGGCAGATCGCTGTTGCAGAAGGTCTGCACGAACAGCACTGTTTTCTTTTCCAGGTCCGGCAATTCTGGCAATACTTTACGGATCACATCCCATGCATCCGTATAGTGTTCCGAATAATAATTCAACAGCATGCTGTCCGACCAGGCTTTGCGGTTGGGAAAATCCCAGGTAAGATAAAAATCAAGGGTGCGCGTTTCCCCTGCCGGAATGGTTACTGAGGCGGCCAGGGAAGCCATGGGTTTCTTGTCCAGCATACCCGGGCGCTCTTCCAGCCTTCCGTCCCTGCTGAAATCGTCCCAGAAGTCCAGCAGGGAAGTACCCCATCGCCAGGGTTTCCAATGTGTACGGTAACTTACATGATCGGCTGTGGTGGTAACAGCCATGGTCCCCCATTGTTCGGCTCCGGGATTCACTCCTGAAGAAGACATGAAAATCCCTTTCAATCTATTTTCCTCCCTGAATTCGTTCCGGTTTCCAATCGCCAGTCCGCCATGACCGTCTTCCCCTATAAAATTCTGCATGGAATAACATACGGAAGCGTCAAGGTTGTCTCCTGAAACGTTTTGTAATACCACCCGGAACACGGCCAAAGGAATTCCGCTATTATCGGGATCGCCGGGGATCATAGGATTAAAAGCTCTTATCGTCACCCGGACAGGCACGGTAGAATCCCACAGGTGTACCTGTCCGAACGGATATGCCGCATCAAAGGAAGCATGCCGGAACCGGGGCCACCCATGATTGGTGGCTACCGCTCCGGAGGAACCTTCATAGGCAAACAACGGCATCGG
Source organism: Bacteroidales bacterium (assembly GCA_021157415.1). GTDB lineage: Bacteria > Bacteroidota > Bacteroidia > Bacteroidales > VadinHA17 > DRPN01. The sequence continues at coordinate 18,215 of JAGGWN010000002.1, forward strand.
CCCTTCCAGTATTTTGGTGATCTTTTTATCCCCTTTATTAACATATACTGCAAAAAAAGGAGCTGTTCTTTGTATCCCCGGCCCCGGATTATAACCTTTGGCCGGCCGGTTCATGATCTCCCAGTCCTGCAGGTTTCCCCTGCCACCGAGCGATATGGTGCCTGTGCCGATCCCTCCTACCGGCAGGGCAATTTTATCCAGATGATGCTCATCATAGTGCTTTAATACCGGCCACTCCGTAGCCTGTCCGAATGAAAAGATATGGATCATACCTGACAAAGAAAACACCCATAGGACACGTGATACTTTCATGGTAAATGATATATTAGAAATTATAACACATAGAATATTAATTATTTACAATCTTCCCTTAGGATCATATAAATACAGATAAAAGTAATTAAGTTCCTGTATTCTTAAAAATTTTAATCTGTAAAAGTTAAGTTTTATCTTTTTAGTTTTATCAATTATCTTATATTTATCGTTTCAAAAGATCCGAACCAATCATTTAATAAACAGACGTATGAACTATAAAAAATTTCCATTTTATCAGCAAACGACACTCGAACTGATTTTTAACAATACCGTTGAGATCTACCGAAAATTCTTCGGTTGGTTATTTTTCTATAGTTTCCTGTTTCTGCTATTGATGAATGTTATCTCCGGTTATCTGATAGCAGACCAGTTCCAGGACCTGGAGCAACTAGTAGATCATCCCGAACTTATGGTTGGGGTTTTCAGCAGCCTCGGAAAATATTTATTTATTTTCTGGCTCGGATATTCATTGTACTATCTTTTCATTCATTATTTCATTATTGTTAAATATCTGGAACCGGAAAAAAGCCACGGTGTCATGTTTATGGATATCCTTAAGAAATATTACCTGAAATATCTGATAATCACGCTGCTGTCGTCTTTAATCATTGGTCTGGGAACCATGATCGGCATATTGGCCCTGATCATTGGATCTGTTGTAGCGGCTATTTTCCTGAGCGTAAGTCTGGTTCCCATTACACCTATACTTATTGTAGAAGAAACAGGGATATGGGAAACGATAAAAAGAAGTTTCCGGCTGGTGTTGAAAGATTTCTGGCAGATTTTGGGCTTCCTGATCATTTTTTATCTTATTTATATGCTTTTCTCCCTCATCTTCGGAGCCATTGCCATGGCCCCCTATGCCGGCAGCTTTTTCTTCAATTTGCTGCATCCTGCTGAAGACACCTCGACTATAACCAATTCGTTTCAACTTCTGAACCAACCTGTTTACCTGATACTAAATTCACTTTTGACCGCACTGATCACACCCCTGGTCCCGGTTTTTACCGTCTTGATTTATTTTCATCTGAAATTTAAGGAAGATCAGGAAGGAAAAATGATGGAAGAAGCAGGATGATTGACGAATGACTTCTGTAGTCCGTTAGGATTTTGCTACTTCCCGTTGATTACCAGCCTATCATTAGAGGGCAATGGCGGGAAAGGGTTATGGGGTTCAGTCTGATACCAGTAAGCCACTGAAGAAAGATCATCCTGCAAAGGCAGATAACGTCCTCCACTCTGCCAGCCCAGTGCCTGGATCGTCACCTTCAGGTTGCTGTCAAACCTCACAGGATCAGTAATATGCCAGCGATACTCCCCTACCCGGCTCAGATATTTCCCAAACGCTCCTTCCACAAAATAAAATCCTGAATAAGGGGAAGAGAAAGTGGTATATTCATCACGGCCATCCTCGCCAGCACGCATCTCAAAACCATAGGATCCGTTGAAATAATCTTCTTCTCCGGTGCCGCATATCGTCGGGAATTTTGTATCCCCGTCGATAAAGAATTTCACTTCTCCTTCGCCCCACCAGCCGGGACTAAAGGCTCCGTGAGAGAGATAGGTGCCCACATACTGTCCCCGGCCGCTGATCCCGTCCACAATGGTATAAACCTTTTTATAGGGCAACGGGTTCACCCGGCGAAACTGAGCATGGAAATAAGCCACACCCAGCGGCACTTTGGTCTCCTGGTAGTCAATCTGATAATACAGGCCTGCCGCTTTACTGCTTTTGTTCTCCATGGTAATGCGGCATTTTTTACGGAACGGCATCTGCCAGTAGCTGTTAAAGCCGCTGCGGGGATTGATACACATGGCCAGTGAAGCTACCAGCGGTTCGTTGCCCTGGCCCCATCCTGTCAGGAAGAAGTCACCCACCGGCACCTCCACGGAAGGATTTTCCTCATCATCCCAGTAGATGCGTAAGATCATCAGACGGTAGATCCCCGTAGGAGTCATCCAGATATGCCGGACGATCCCTGGACCCTGGATGTTTGCCAGTGTAAAAGTATCACCCGGCATGATTTTGATATAGGGATTCACTTTCCATCCCTGTCCCAGCTCACGGGCAGCATGGGCAGCAGTCCCTTCCTTTAGGGTAGCCATGCCCCCTTTCCCTTTTTCCCCGGTAAAATTCTCCGGACTGACCGAGCGGGACTTTGCATCGTTCAAACGATACAATGTATTCAGATCATTATTGAGCGTAACAGCATCATTCCCCTGCTGATGGCAGGAAACCAAAGCCAATACAGGTAATACAATAACAAGAAAGATGAATTTTTTCATAATAACAGGTATTAAAGGGTTAGTTCTCCATAAAAATACAAAACATTCCAATACAAACGGGTTCGTCACCATAAACATCCTTTTAATTAATTTTTTTTTATAAAAATCCGATTATGGATATATTTGGTTACTATGGATATATATCAGTTTATATGGGTCCGGACCTGTTGATCTGATCATGATATTATCCCTGATTATTTTTATTAAATTATTAAAAATTAAAACCATGGTGAAGTCATTTTCATTTCTTGCTCTTTTTTCTGTTTTAGGAATTCTTCTATTATCCGCCGGATGTGGCAGCAGCAACATGAGTCTGAATTCAGCCAAAAAAACCAATGATTTAAAACCGGGCATGACTTATGATGAAGTTGTTTCCATACTTGGCAAACCCAAATCCTCACGCTTTGAAAACAGCCGGTGGATCAACAGGTGGGTCTTACAGGAGATGTGGGTAGGTTATGTCCCTTACGATATGGTTTTCGATCCCCAAACCAAAAAACTCCTTTCCTGGTCGCGCAATGAGAAGGATTTTCAGAAAAAACAGGAAAATCTGAAAGCAGTCGTCGATGCCGTGGAGGAAGTAAACAGCCAGTCAGGCGAAGGGAATGCCGCTGTTAACGGGCCCAATGACGTTAACCTGCAACGACAGTTTGCCATTAAGTTGTATCGTTTTTCAGCTGTCGGTGGTGGCCAGACCGGCGGTACCGAAACCGTCTTTAACTTATGTCCCAACGGAACATTTTACAAGACCGGAGAAACCGGTTACAGCGGTGAAGGCTGGGGAAGCGCTTCCCGGGGGGCAATTCAGGCAGATGGCACATTCAGGGCAATATGCAACAGGGGAAGATTACTATCATTCAGAACGGGAAAGCATGGGAATACTCCTACACCCGTGTCGAAGGGGATTATGTGACGATCAACGGCACAAAATACGGCATTGCCGGCCAGCCGGAATGTAAGTAAAGATCGTTAACCTCTGAACATTAATAATATATATATTTAAATAAATATTTAAACACATATTTAAATATTTATTTAAATCAACCCCGAACTATAAACCCGGAACACCAAACCTATTTCTTTTCCAGCCAGAACGTCCCTTTCAGTTGCATATCTTCCGAGCTACTGCCTACAAACACATCAAACCTTCCCGGTTCAACTGTAAAATCCATATTTTTTCCGTAAAAACCCAAATCACGAGGAGTAAGAAAAAAAGATACCTTTTTCTTTTCCCCGGGTTTCAGGTGAATTCTTTCAAAACCCCGTAATACCTTTTCATAAGTGATCACCGAGCTGACTACATCGTTGACGTAAAGCTGTACTATTTCATCCCCGGATCTTTTTCCGGTATTTTCCACGGAAAAGGAAACTTTCACACGATTCATCAATCCGGCAGTATCAGGATAGATAACCAGGTTCTTATAAGCAAACGTCGTATAACTCAATCCATATCCAAAGGGAAACAGAACACCTGAAACACGGGCTTTTCCACCGGAACGGTCACCGGGCATAAAAGGAAAGGCATAAGGGATCTGTCCGACAGATTTAGGAAAGGTTACAGGCAGCTTCCCTCCCGGATTGTAATTACCGAACAATACATCAGCAATAGCTGTTCCGGTAAATTCTCCCGGGAACCAGGCTTCCACAATGGCCGGCACATGTTCCGCACACCAGTTGATTGTCACAGGACGTCCGTTAAGCAATACGAGTACTACCGGCGTTCCGGTACGATACACTGCCTGTATCAGTTCACGTTGTCTTCCGGCGTCATTTGTGACAATAAGTCCCTAACCCTCTTCTCTACAGGTTGGAACGGATCTTCATACACATCCTTTTCCCCATTTTTATTGAGATCAATCCATCCGTCATGATAAAGGTTCCTGTTTTGCTGTGTAAAAGAGGGGGCAATACTGATCACCATGACCATACATGCTAAAAATACTTGTTTTTTCACGTTAAAAATTTTTATTTGTTACTCATAGTAAAACTGTTCGTGAGCTCGCTGTGTTCGTTTCATACCATTTAATTCTTTATTTCAAACAGGCCCGTATTTCCTTTGGCCCATACCTTCATCAGGCTATCCACCAGTTCCGGCCGGGAAGAGGCAATATTCCGGTTTTCATAAGGATCGGCAAGGTGGTCATACAATTCGGTGACCGGCCGGGCAGTCCTGAAATAGCGGGTCAGGCGGTAACGGGGCGTCCGCATGGTGATCCCGCGACGGTAATAACTATAAGCTACCTCATCCCAGTCCGGGTCATCCGGATCCTTTAGTAAAGGGACAAAGCTTTTTCCGTCCACAGGAAGCGTATCCCTGATGCCGCATAACTCCATCAAAGTAGGATATATATCCACTGAACTAACTATCTTCTCACAGACCGTATTCTGTTTCATACCGGGCACCCGCATCATAAAAGCGCTGCGCAGGGCCCATTCGAAGACCGTATGTTTTCCCCACACCCTGTCATCACCCAAATGCCAGCCATGATCTCCCCATAAGATTACGATGGTATTGTCAATCAGCCCCTGCCGGTCGAGTTCATCGAGGACTTTTCCCACCTGCGCATCCACATAACTGATGGCTGCAAAATAAGCATGTCTGAGTTTTCGGGCATAGGCTTCCGACACCGGATTTTTCAGCGTGGGATGTTCTTCCCCCAGCTTATATGAGTTGAATTCCCCACTGTTATGCAGGCTGGCCGCATTGACATTCCGGGGAATATCAGGTGACGGGGTCAGAGACAGTTTGTTTTCATTGTACAGATTCCAGTATTTTTCAGGAGCATTGAAAGGAAGGTGCGGTTTAAAAAATCCCACCCCCAAAAAAAAAGGTTGTTTTTTCCCGGCCAGTTCCCTCAACTTCTTCACGGCGAGTTGTGCTGTCAGCCCGTCAGGGTACCCGCTATCCGGAACTTCAGCACACTCATAAGGTTTTACCTCATATTTTTTTGTATTGCGGTTACTCCCATCGGCATATCCGAAAAAGGCATTCCATCCTGTACCCCATTTGCCGGCATCAAATAACATCTCATCCCAACTATGCGGCAGTTCCAGGGAAGCCCTTTCCGGGTTTCCTGAGTAAGGATACAGTTTCCCATCCGCATAGTGGCTTATCTTCCCGATACCTACCGTGTAATAACCATGATTCCGTAAACGTTCGATAAAAGTTTCGGGTACATCATGTGTCTTTGCCTCCCCAATATAATGCCGGCAGGCATCATTGGATAAGGCGCCCCTGTTGCGTGGCAGAAATCCGGTAAGCAAACTGTAGCGAGAAGCTCCACAGGTAGGCACCGTGACAAATTCATGCGTAAAAAGGATTCCCTTCCGGGCCAACCTGTCCATGTTCGGACTCTGAATCAGTGAATCACCGTAACAATGCAGTTCCGGCCGCAGGTCATCCACAATAATAAATAATACGTTGGGCTTCGCCTTTGTTCTTTTTTGTGAATGACAAGATAAAATACCTAAAACAAACAACAGGATACCCACTAAATTGAACCGACTTTTCATCATAAGGCCCTCCGGAAATTATGTATTCAGAGCATCAAATTAAAAGAATTTTCGATAAAAAACCACTTCAATAATCTCAAATTACACATCAGGGAACTCGAAAGAGCTGAACTGATGCGTTAGTTAGGGTTAATCCGGTATGATATATAAACATCCTTTGCTCCCTTGAAGCTTCGTGAAAGTGATCCGCAACGGAAAACATTTTTGTTTTTCTATTGCAGCTTCCTGGATAATTTTAAAAATGTGTGCGTGTACGTACACGCACATTAAAATAATTTATATCTTTGCAGAAATAATATAATTTTAAACAAAATGAAAAAGGTAAGCATCAAGGACATAGCGCAAAAAGCAGAGGTGTCCATCGGGACGGTTGACCGTGTCATTCACAATCGTGGCAGGGTATCGGGAAAAACACGGGAAAAGGTTCTTGCAATATGCCGGGAGATGGATTACGAGCCCAATGTTCTGGCCCAAAGGCTGGCATCAGACAAGACCTTTGTGTTTGCGACCTTTACTCCAAAGCCCAAAAGAGACAATTCTTACTGGAAAACGCCCCTGGACGGTATCAAAAAAGCAGCCGACGAACTGTCGGGTTACCGGGTTCGGGTAAAAACTTTTTTTTACGATCAGGAAAATGAAGAATCGTTCAGGCAGGAATCCCTGAATATTTTGCTGGAAAAACCAGACGGGGTACTGATCGCTCCGCTGTTTCATCGCGAAGCCCGGGACCTGGCCCGGAAACTGGAATCCTACGATATCCCGTTTGTATTTATTGACTCCAAAGTGGAGGATACCAATTACCTCAGTTTTTTCGGACAGGATTCCTTTCGCAGCGGATATCTTGCAGGCCGTCTGATCTGGTTTCACCTGAAAAAGAAAGGAGAAGTGATCATTGTCAATTTCTCCTCCGACCTGGAAAACCATGTGCATCTGAAAAACAGAGAGAAGGGATTGAAGCAGTTCATGGAAAACCATCATTTCAGGGGAACATTGACAAGTCTGACCATAGATCCCAAAGAAGAGCTGGTACTTACTCACACGCTTTATGAAAGGCTGCATCACAAGACCCAGGGTCTGTTTGTCACCTCCTCGGCTCATAAGGTGGCCCGGAGTCTTCAGAAAATCGGCAAAGACAATGTTCTTTTCGTCGGTTATGACCTGACACCCGACAACGTGACGTACCTGAATAAAGGAATCATTGATGTTCTTTTGTGTCAGAAACCCATGGCCCAGGGCCACGAAGGGATTATGGCTCTCTTCAACCATTTGGTCAGAAAGAGAAAAGTGGGAAAAGACCACTCCATGCCCATCGAAATAGTGGTGAAGGAAAATTTCCAGGACTATTCGGATTTTTAATATGACGTGGGGTGGCTTATCATTCCTTCGTGACACTTTGCCTATACCTATTAAATAATTACTACATGAAACCACTCAATTTTGATGATCTGAAAGAAAAAGTTTGTGTTTTGACCGGAGGAGGGGGGGCTATTGGCGCTTCCCTGGCAGAATTTCTGGCACGCGGTGGTGTACGCATAGCCATTCTGGACCTTAACGGTGTGCGTGCGAAGGAAGTGGCTGAACAGGTCAAACGGAAAACGGGCACCCCTGCCCTGGGGATCAAAACCAATGTTCTGGAGAAAGAATCCCTTGAGCAGGCCCGAGCGACCATCCATAAAGAATTCGGGAAGGTGGATTTTCTGATCAACGCTGCCGGAGGCAACTCTCCCAAGGGAACCACGGAGGCAGAGTTTCTGGAATCGGTATCGGATAAAGATCTGGAAAATTCCATCTATGGTCTTGACATAGAAGGATTTCGCTGGGTCTTTGACCTAAACCTTTCGGGCACTCTGCTCCCAACTCTGGTATTTACCAAAGATATGCTGGAGCTGGGCAGTGGCGCAGTAGTCAATTTTTCCTCCATGAGTGCCCTTCGTCCATTAACACGTGTCGGAGCATATTCCGCCGCCAAGGCTGCCGTCACCAACCTGACCGAATGGCTGGCCGTACATCTGGCCAAAAAAAACATCCGCATCAATGCCGTAGCACCGGGGTTCTTCGTGGGAGAACAAAACCGCTTTCTCCTTTTTGATGAAAAGACGGGAAAACTATCTCCCAGGGGTAACAAGATCATCAGGAACACTCCCATGGGAAGGTTCGGAGATTACGAGGAGATCCATGGCACGGTAGCTTTCCTTCTCTCCGGTATGGCCAGCTTCATTACGGGCGTGACCGTTCCGATTGACGGTGGTTTTAACGCCTACTCGGGCGTTTAAAAACCCGATCGCTGACTGTAAGTGATTGATATTTCCATGATGGAACAGATAGACATCCGAACTTCTAACATACGGCTTCTGCTAATCTTATCAGAAAGGAATCACTTAAAAAGATATTACGAGAATGAAAAAAAATGTAATCGTCGCACAATCCGGAGGACCTTCTCCGGTCATCAACAATTCATTACGCGGGATCATTGATGCCTGCAGGGCTTTTCCCGGTCATTTCGGGACCCTTTATGCCGGATGGCACGGGATTGAGGGAGTGTTGAAGGAAGAGTTGCTGGACCTCTCGGCCCAGAAAGAAGAAGAAATCGCTTTGCTGAAAAACACTCCGGCAGCAGGCAGTATCGGCACCTGTCGTTATAAACTGAAAGAGCATCAGGACAAGGATTTTGAACGTATTGTAGAAGTGTTCCGTACACATAATGTGGGATATTTCTTTTACATCGGTGGTAACGACTCTCAACACACCGCTTATAAAGTCAGCGAGATATGCCGGGAAAAAGGGCTGGATGTCATTGCTGTAGGCGTACCCAAGACTATTGACAATGATGTGGGTGACAGTGCTTTTAAGCTGATCGACCATACGCCCGGATATGGTAGTGTGGCCCGTTACTGGAGTCACATTGTACAGAATGCAGAAGAGGAAAACCGGGGTTCCTCACCGGCCGACCCGGTGCTGATATTGCAAGCCATGGGCCGCAAGATCGGGTTTATCCCGGCAGCAGCCCGTCTGGCCGACCCCGACAGAAAAACACCTTTGCAGATATACCTGGCTGAATCCGGGGTCAGTCTGCCCGAACTGGCAGACCATGTCAACGACCAGCTTAAAAAAGACGGCCGTTGTCTGGTGGTGGTAAGCGAAGGCTTTGATACCGGAGATCCGGGAGATGTGAAAGACTCGTTCGGACATACCAACTTCGGAGCTACTAAAATAACAGTCTATCAGACCATCATCAACTACCTGAACGAAAAAGGGCTGAAAGCCCGGGGAGCCGCCCGTGGTCAGGTGATGGGCACCGACCAGCGCGATACTGCCATCTATGCCTCTGCCGTTGACCTGGATGAAGCTTATCAGGTGGGGAAAAAGGCTGTAGAGATCGCCTTGCATGACGGCAACGGCTGGATGGCCACTATCCTGCGGGATCCGGGACCGATCTATACCGTACACTACGATAAGGTGCCACTGGAAAAAGTGGCACTCTCCGAACGTACTTTCCCTGAAAAATGGATCGCCGGAAACCGGAGAGATGTGACAGATGCATTCCTCGATTACGTCCGGCCCCTCATCGGCAGCGACTGGCCTTCTGTGCCGCTGATAAACGGAATCCAGCGTTTTACACGCTTTGAACCCATCTTCGCACAACAAAAACTGCAAAAATATACACCACAAGCTTATCAATAAAACCAATGCAGATCATGCAGATCAGTACAGAAAAAAAGAGAGAAATCTGCGTGCACCTGCAAAATCTCCATGAAACTAAAAAATGAAATAAAAAATGGATTATCAGAAAATCTTGAAAGATCTTAAGCCGGAAAAAGAATTTTTCATTGGCATTGACTCCGACGGTTGTGTTTTTGATTCTATGGAACCCAAACAGAAAGAGTTTTTTTGTCCCAATGTATTACGATATTTCGGGTTGTTACCGGTTTCGAAAATCGCCCGTGAGACCTGGGAGTTTGTCAATCTTTACTCCCGCACCCGTGGTATTAACCGTTTCCTGGCCCTGTTGGAATTTGCACGTTTACTGTCGGGCCGTCCCGAGGTAGCTGCACGCGGCCTGGAGGCACCTGATTTCTCATCCCTGAAAACCTGGACCCGGAAAGAAACCAAATTGGGGAACCCTGCTCTGAAGGAATATGCCTCGCACACCGATGATGCCATGATCCACAGGGTGCTGGAATGGTCGGAGAAAGTAAATGAAGAGATCGGCATGTGGATAAAAGGTCTCAAACCTTTTGCCGGGGTACGCAAATCTCTGGAGATCATCAAAGACAAGGCTGATGCCATGGTAGTCTCACAGACCCCGGTAGAAGCCCTGGAAAGAGAATGGGAAGAAAACAGTATCGGAGGCTATGTACGCATTATCGCCGGCCAGGAATACGGTACCAAAACGGAGCACCTGGCACTGGCCGCCAAAGGAAAATATGCGGATGATCACATCCTGATGGTAGGAGATGCTCCGGGCGACATGAAAGCAGCCCGCACCAACGGGGTACTCTTCTTTCCCGTCAATCCCGGTCATGAAGAAGCATCGTGGGAACGATTCCACAAGGAAGCGCTGGGCAGGTTCTTCGAAGGCACCTATGCCGGAGCATATGAGGAAGCATTGGTGGAAGAATTTGATAAATATTTGCCGGAAGAGCCAAACTGGAAAAAATGAAATCTAAACCTTCAAATTCCATATGAATTCGATGAGAGACTCCTGTATCTTGAAATGCATTTCTCTGTCTGAAGATCAGGCAGGGCAGTTGTTCTCTGAAATTTATAGTTTTAATTTTTTACACTTATGATCTATTTTGAAGCCGGTTCTGAAAAAACAGTCCTAAGCTCCGGTGATCTCCGGGAAGGTCTTTTTAATGCTTTGGACAAGGCCGGCAGGTTTCACAAGGTACTTGCCATCCCCCCCGATATGACCCGTTTCCATTCGCGTGCCGGCGAGCTTACCCGCTATGCCCTGGAATATTTTGGCCGGGCCCTCACAGATATTCTCCCGGCACTGGGCACCCACACGCCTATGGCACCGGAACAAATCAAAACAATGTTCGGGGATGTCCCACTTTCCTTGTTCCGTGAGCACAACTGGCGTAAGGATATCATCACCCTGGGCCATGTTCCCGGGGATTATATCCGTGAGATCTCCCGGGGGAAACTGTCATTCGACTGGCCGGCACAGGTCAATCGCCTGCTAAAGAAAGGAGGTCATGACCTGATTCTTTCACCCGGTCAGGTGGTACCCCATGAAGTCATCGGCATGGCCAACTACAATAAAAATATTTTTGTGGGTACAGGCGGATATGAAGGGATTAACAAAAGCCATTTCCTGGGTGCCGTATATGGCATGGAGCGGATCATGGGACGGGCTGATAACCCGGTCAGATCGGTACTGAACAAAGCTTCCGAAATGTTTGGAAACCAACTCCCCCCGATTCTGTATATACTGACGGTGATCGGCATGGATGAAAACGACCGGCTTGTAACCCGTGGTCTCTTTATCGGTGATGACGACGAAGTCTTTTACCGGGCTTCCGCCCTGTCAGCCAAAGTAAACATCCAACTACTGGACAGGCCGTTGAAAGAAACAGTGGTTTATCTGGATCCTGCAGAATATAAAAGCACCTGGCTGGGCAACAAAGCCATTTACCGCACACGCATGGCGCTGGCTGACGAAGGAGAACTTATCATACTGGCACCCGGCATATGTGAATTCGGAGAAGACCGGGAAATAGACCGTTTGATCCGAAAATACGGGTATTCCGGTACGGATATCATCCTGAAACAGGTGGAAAACAACCCGGATCTGGCCGGCAATCTGGCAGCAGCCGCCCATCTCATCCACGGATCCTCCGAAGGAAGATTTCACATCACATACTGTCCGGGACATCTTACCAGAGAAGAATTGGAACAAACAGGCTTCAGTTATGGCAGCCTTGATGAGATGGAAAAAAGATTTAGTACAGCTTCCCTGAAAGACGGATTCAACACCCTTCCTAATGGAGAAGAGATATATTATATTTCCAACCCGGCCCTGGGATTGTGGGCAGAAAAAAAGAAATTTTTAAACAAGAGATAATGAAACAGATCAACTGGGGTATCATTGGTTGTGGCAAAGTAACCGAAATAAAAAGTGGGCCTGCCTTTAACAAGGTAGAAGGCTCCCGTCTGGTTGCCGTCATGCGTCGCGATACCGCGCGGGCCCGGGACTACGCTCGCCGTCACGGGATCTCCCGCTGGTATGACAAAGCTCAGGATCTTATCAACGACCCGGAAGTGAATGCCATTTATGTTGCCACTCCTCCTTCCTCGCATGCAGAATATGCCATTGCAGCCATGCGGGCAGGCAAACCGGTATATGTCGAAAAGCCCATGGCCCGCACCTATGAAGAGTGTCTGGAAATGAACCGTGTCTCGGCAGAAACCGGCATGCCGCTTTTTGTAGCCTACTATCGCCGTCGGCTGCCGGGGTTTCTGAAGATCAAGGAATGGCTGGAAACCGGAAAGATAGGCACCCCCAGACTGGTATCGCTGCGTCTGTTATTGCCTCCCCGCCGGGAAGACCTGGACCGTCACAACCCGCCATGGCACGTGATCCCGGAGATATCGGGAGCCGGCTATTTCTACGACCTGGCTTCGCACCAGTTCGATATCCTTGACTATTTTTTCGATCCCGTGAAAAAGACGCAATCGGTGGTCACCAATATGGCCGGTCTGTATGAAGCGGAAGATACGGTAGTGGCTGATTTTACCTTTGACACAGGTGTGCTGGGCCAGGGCATGTGGCATTTTGCTGCCGCCCCGGAAGACAAGACGGATACCCTGACCATATACGGATCGGAAGGATCCATTCATTTTTCCACATTCGAGACAATTCCCGTCAGACTGGTCACCGGAACGGGTACCAGGGAATATCATTATAACAACCCGGAAAATATACAATTTAATCTTATCAAAACCGTAGTGGCAGAGCTGCAAGGAAAAGGCAAAGGGCTGTGCCCGAGCACAGGCATATCAGCTGCCCGCACCAGCCGTGTCCTTGAGAACATCGTCAAATCATATTATGTAAAAAGATGAAAGTCATTGCAGACGATAAGATCCCTTTTTTAAGGGGGGTGTTGGAACCTTATGCGGAAGTAAACTATCTACCCGGGGCACAGATCAGCCGCAAGGATCTGTTGGATGCGGATGCCCTGATCACCCGCACCCGCACGATCATAAACCGGGACCTGCTGGAGGGAACCCCGGTCAGGTTCATCGCTACAGCCACCATCGGCTATGATCACATTGACACGGCGTATCTGGCAGAGAAAGGGATCCGCTGGACCAATGCGCCGGGATGTAACTCCGGCTCGGTGATGCAGTACATCGCAGCCGTGCTGGCCTGGCTGGGACACAACAGGAACCTCCGTTTCAAAGATACTACCCTGGGCATCATCGGAGTGGGACATGTAGGTTCAAAAGTTGCACACATGGCCGGAGCGCTGGGTATGAACATCCTGCTTAACGACCCGCCCCGTCAGCGAAAAGAAAGGTCTGCCACATTTGTTTCTCTCACCCGCCTTTTGCAGGAAGCCGATATTGTCACGCTGCACGTGCCGCTGAACAAAACCGGTGAAGACAAAACCCTGGGCATGGTTGACGAGCTTTTTATGAGCCGGCTGAAACCGGGAGCCATCCTGATAAACAGTTCCCGGGGCCCTGTGGTGGTAGATGCGGTATTGAGGGAAGCCATGCGCTCGGGACACCTGAAAGGACTGATACTGGATGTATGGAATCACGAACCGGACATAGATCTGCCTCTTATGGAAGTTACCGACATTGCCACACCACATATTGCCGGGTATTCGGCTGACGGCAAAGCCAACGGCACTTCCATGTCCGTGCAGGCTCTCTCCCGTTTTTTCGGCCTGCCACTGACCAACTGGTATCCCGAGAATATACCCCCGCCGGAAAACCCTGTTATAACCTTCCGTAATGAACAGACAGACCTGCAGGAAACACTGATCAAAGCCATCCTGCACACCTATCCCATCGAAAGGGACGATAAAAATCTCAGAAACAATCCCGGGCAATTTGAATACCTACGGGAAAATTATCCTGTTAGAAGAGAATTTCATAATTATTCTATTGATATGAAAAAAGAAAATCAGACATTAAACAAAATATTCAAAACTCTGGGATTTAACATTATTAAAAATAATCAACTATGAAAAAGAAAGCAGATATTGGATTGATTGGCCTTGCCGTTATGGGTGAGAACCTGGTACTCAACATGGAGAGCAAAGGTTTTACCGTAGCTGTCTTTAACCGAACCGTTGAGAAAGTGGATCGCTTCCTAAACGGAAGAGGGAGCGGGAAGAACTTTATCGGGACCCACACCCTGGAGGAACTGGTAGAGTCACTGGAGCGTCCGCGCAAGGTGATGATGCTGGTAAAAGCCGGCAAACCGGTGGATGACTTTATTGAAAAGCTGATCCCTCTTCTGGCACCGGGCGACATCATCATCGACGGAGGCAATTCCCATTTCCCCGACACCATCCGTCGCACAAAATATGTGGAAAGTAAAGGCCTTTTGTACATTGGCACCGGGGTGTCGGGAGGCGAAGAAGGTGCGCTGGCCGGTCCTTCCCTGATGCCGGGCGGGTCAAGGGAAGCCTGGCCGTACGTTAAAGACATATTTCAGAAGATTAGCGCCAAGGTGGAAGATGGGACCCCTTGTGCCGACTGGGTAGGCGATAACGGGGCAGGTCATTTCGTCAAGATGGTGCACAACGGCATCGAATACGGAGACATGCAGTTAATTTCAGAAGCCTATTTTATCATGAAGAAACTGCTGGGCATGACCGCAGATGAGATGCATGAGGTATTTGCCGAATGGAACAAAGGAGAGCTTGACAGTTATCTTATCGGCATCACTGCGGATATTATGGCTTTCAAAGATAAGGACGGAGAGCCGCTGGTGGAAAAGATTCTGGATGCTGCCGGACAGAAAGGCACCGGCAAATGGACCGGTATTGCCGCCCTCGATGAAGGGGTGCCCCTGACACTGATCGTCGAGTCGGTATTTGCCCGTGCCCTGTCGGCACAGAAGGAAGAAAGGGTTGCTGCGTCCAAAGAACTGCCGGGGCCGCAACCTGCTTTTGAAGGAGATAAGAAAGCTTTTATCGAAGAGCTGCGCACAGCCTTGTATGCCTCAAAAATCATCTCTTACGCACAGGGTTACACCCTGATGCGTGATGCTGCCAGGACCTATGACTGGGATCTGGATTTCGGCCGCATCGCTCAGCTATGGAGAGGAGGATGTATCATCCGTTCTGCCTTTCTCGACAAAATCTATGAGGCATACCGCAATAATCCGAACCTGCCCAACCTAATCCTGGATCCTTATTTCAAATCCATCGTCGAAGGAGCCCAGGCGAGCTGGCGCAAAGTGGTGAGTGTGTCTCTGGATAACGGCCTGCCCGTTCCCTCCATGGCTGCTGCCCTCACCTATTTTGACGGGTATCGTACCGGCCGCCTGCCGGCCAATCTGCTACAGGCACAGCGCGACTATTTCGGCGCTCATACTTACGAACGCATCGACCGGCCACGGGGTGAGTTCTTTCACACCAACTGGACCGGACACGGAGGAGATACCGCTTCAACAACCTATAATGCATAACCATCTCACCTTCCTTCTCTCCACGGAGAGAAAGGGGGAGAGCCTCAGAAACAAAACGTAAAGATCATGAAATCTTTTCTTGATGATAATTTTCTATTACAGAATAAAACAGCCGAACGCTTGTATCATGACTATGCCGAGTCGCAACCTGTCATTGACTTCCACTGTCACCTACCGGTAAAGGACATTGCCGAAGATCGCCGGTTCGGGGATCTGCAGGAAATCTGGCTGGCAGGAGATCATTATAAGTGGAGGGCTATGCGCACCAACGGGGTGGATGAAAGATATTGTACCGGAGAGGCTTCTCCCTGGGAGAAGTTTGAAAAGTGGGCCGGCACAGTGCCTTACACCTTACGTAACCCCCTGTATCATTGGACACACCTGGAATTAAAAAGATATTTCGGAATCACGGACCTGCTCAACCCGGATACAGCAAAAAAAATATGGGATAGTGCCAACAGAAAACTGCAACAACGGGATTATTCCTGTCGGAACCTTCTGAAAAAAATGAACGTTGAGGTGGTGTGCACTACCGATGACCCGGCAGACTCACTGGAAGATCATGAAAAGCTGCAGACAGATTTCCCCGAGGTTAAGGTTTATCCGGCTTTCCGTCCCGACAAAGCCATGGCCGTGGAAGATCCTGAATCCTACAATGCCTATCTCAATAAGTTGGCAGAGGCAGCGGATACGGAAATCTCCGGCTATCAGGATCTGCTGGAAGCACTCCGCAAAAGACATGATTTTTTCAATGATCATGGCTGCCATCTCTCTGATCACGGCATAGACACATTCTATGCCGAAGAATATACGGAAGAGGAAGCAGACAAAATTTTCCGCAAAGTACGTACAGGGGAAAAAGTATCTTTTTCAGAAGCAGGCAAGCTTAAAACAGCGCTGTTGACAGCTTTTGCGGAGATGGACTACGAGAGGGGCTGGGTACAACAGTACCATTACGGAGCTATGCGCAACAATAACACCCTGATGTATAAGCAACTGGGGCCGGATACCGGATTTGATTCCATAGACGATCTTCCGGTAGCCAGAACGATGAGCCGTTTTCTGGACCGTCTGGCCAGCCGTGAAAAACTGACCAGGACCATCCTGTACAATCTGAATCCGGCCGACAATGAGCTGGTGACCACTATGGCAGGGAATTTTCAGGACGGCAGTGTGCCGGGTAAGATTCAGTTTGGCGCTGCCTGGTGGTTCCTTGATCAGAAAGAGGGCATAGAAAAACAACTCAATACTCTCTCATCCCTGGGTTTACTCAGCCGGTTCGTAGGGATGCTCACCGACTCCAGAAGTTTCATGTCTTATCCCCGACACGAATACTTCAGGCGGATCCTGTGTAACCTTGTAGGCGATGATGTAGAGAAGGGTCTGTTACCGGATGATTATTCCCTGCTGGGGCCGCTGGTCCAAAATATTTGCTACAATAATGCAAAAGAATATTTCAACTTTTAAAAAACTATGTATTTTTGGGCTTATTTAACCATTCCTGCATTTTTCATTTTTTCAAATAAAATAATCATCTAATTATGGACACAATTACCAAACGAGCGGCAGACAACATCAGGATACTGTCTGCCGCCATGGTTGAAAAAGCCCAGTCGGGCCATCCCGGCGGAGCTATGGGTGGGGCTGATTTTATACATATCCTCTATTCAGAGTTTCTGAACTTCGATCCTTCGGATATGACATGGACTAACCGGGACCGTTTTTTTCTCGATCCAGGTCATATGTCCCCCATGCTCTACTCCGAACTTGCTCTGACGGGGCATTTCTCACTGGATGACCTGAAACACTTCCGGCAATGGGGCAGTCCCACGCCGGGACATCCGGAGAAAGATCCCAGGAGGGGTATTGAGAACACCTCCGGGCCGCTGGGGCAAGGTCATGTTATGGCCGTGGGAGCAGCCATCGCTGAACGTTTTCTGGAAGCCCGTTTCGGCAACTGGATGAAACACAATATCTATACGTATATCTCCGACGGGGGTATCCAGGAAGAGATCTCACAGGGAGCAGGCCGCCTGGCCGGGCATCTGGGTCTCGGCAATCTCATCATGTTCTATGACTCGAATGATATACAGCTCTCTTCGGAGACCAGCGATGTGACTTCCGAGAATACGGCCCTGAAGTATGAAGCCTGGGGATGGCATGTACAGTCCATCAACGGTAACAGTCATGATGCGATCCGGAAAGCTTTGCGTGAGGCACAGAAAGTAACAGACAAACCCTCCCTGATCATCGGAAAGACGGTGATGGGAAAAGGAGCCGTAGATGAAGACGGGAACAGTTTTGAACGCAAAGTATCCACACACGGCATGCCGCTAAGCAAAGCAGGTGCCGACTTCAAAAAGACCGTGGAGAATCTTGGCGGAGACCCCGACAACCCGTTCATGATCTTTCCGGAGGTGTCCGATTTCTACAGCAAAGTGCTAAAAGAAAAACGGGAGTATGCCGAATGGAAAAAAGAAGAACAGGCCAGATGGGAAAAAGCCAATCCCGAACTGGCTGAGAAATGGAATCGTTATTTCTCAGGAGCCCTGCCAAAACTTGACTTCAGTGAGATCAACCAGAAAGAGAACATCGCCACCCGGGCTGCTTCGGGGACGGTACTGGGCTGGCTGGCCGACAAGGTCGATAATCTTATCGTTACCTCTGCCGATCTTTCCAACAGTGACAAAACGGATGCTTTTCTGAAAAAAACCACAATACTGAAACGGGGCGACTTCTCCGGCTCTTTTCTTCAGGCAGGCGTTTCCGAGTTGACCATGGCCGCCGTGGCCAACGGCATCGCTCTACACGGAGGGATCATCCCGGTCACCGGCACTTTTTTCGTCTTTTCCGATTACATGAAGCCTGCGGTACGTATGGCTGCCCTGATGGAATTACCAGTAAAATATGTATGGACCCATGATGCTTTTCGCGTAGGTGAAGACGGGCCTACCCACCAGCCGGTAGAGCAGGAAGCTCAGATCAGGTTGCTGGAACAGTTGAAAAATCACTCTCACAGGGATTCTTTGCTGGTATTGCGTCCTGCCGACGCCCATGAAACCACCATAGCCTGGAAACTGGCATTGGAAAACAGGAGTGCGCCTACGGCACTCATCCTTTCCCGCCAGGGCATCAAAGACCTTCCTGCCCAAACTTCCCGGTTTCAGGAAGCCCTCCGGGCCGACAAAGGAGCCTACATCGTTTCCAGGGATCCCGGCAAACCCGACGTGGTACTTGTCGCCAACGGATCCGAAGTCTCCACGCTGGTGGAAAGTGCAGAAATGCTTAAAAAAAAGAAAAGCCTTTCAGTACAGATCGTATCAGCTATATCCGAAGGTCTTTTCAGACAGCAGTCTGAAGAATACCGTCTGGAAGTATTGCCTGAGGAGATCCCAACCTTCGGCCTGACGGCAGGTCTTCCCAGCACACTACAAGGCCTGGTGGGATGCAAGGGCTTTGTTTACGGGATGCGTTCTTTCGGTTATTCTGCCTCCTATAAGGTACTGGATGAAAAAATGGGATTTACGGGTGAACATATCTATGAAGAGATCACCGCTTTCCTGGGGATCCGGTAATAACATACGTCAACAAAAAAGCCCGCTCTGCAGAGCGGGCTTTTTTGTTGCATGGCTGTTGACAATCAATCCAACAATTCAGCCAGTTTCTTTTTCAATGCATCTCCTCTGAGATTCTTAGCGATGATCTTGCCATCTTTATCCAACAGAAAATTAGATGGAATGGAACGTACTCCGTACTCTTTGGCGACATCTGCTTTCCACCCTTTCAGATCGGAAACCTGTGTCCAGAGCAGCCCGTCCTTCTTAATGGCTTTTATCCAGTTGTCCCGGTCATCATCCAGCGAAACGCCTATAACATCAAATCCTTTGTCATGATATTTTTTATAGGTTTTCACAAGATTGGGGTTCTCGGCACGACAGGGGCTACACCAGGCAGCCCAGAAATCAATTAACAGATAATGTCCGAAAAGGGAAGAAAGGGTCACCTCTTGCCCTGTGGTATCCGGCAGGGTGAAATCCAGGGCCGGCTGGCCCAGGGCAACTTTTTTCTTGGCTTCGGCCCATTCACGTAATTCCTTGACAAAATCAATCTGATTAAAAGAAGAGTCCAGCTGATCAAGATACTTTTCGATCTCTTCCCCTTCCATGCTATAAGCCATACTCCTCAACAAATAAGGAGATACCAGAGACTGAGGATGTTCCTCCATAAATATTTTCTCAACATTTTGCTGTTTTTTGGTGATTGAGTCATATTGATCCTCGATCTTTTTCGACAAGTCTTCATTCCCTGTCATTTTAGCCTGCTGCCATTGGCCGTACAGGTCTTTAAATTGTTTTTCAAATGGTTTCATGGTCTCCTGATAGGCATTATATTCATCCTGATAAGGAGAACCTTCAGCTTTTGCAAGCCAAAGAGAATCAACATTCCCGGTAATTTTCAGCTTATTGTTTTCAAGAAACAACAACAGGTAACCACGCTTGTCCTGCACCTGAAGATAATACACATCGGGATGCTCGAGTGTTCCTTCCATTTTGAAGTTTCCGTCTTTTATCTCAGCCGAATCAACATGGACGATTTCCTGATTTTCTTGTTTTGACAGATAAACTTTCCCCGCCACAGCCCCATCCAGGTGGCCTGTAATCTTATAACGGGGGGTATTGTTACATGCCCAGAAGCCTGCAACCATAAACAATAGAATAATAACTTTTTTCATTCGTACAGAATTAGATGATTAAATTAAATAAAATACTATAAAGAATTGTGTTGTTCCGGTAAAGGAGGTAAAGATAGGGATAAACAATTGCTTAAAAAAGCATTTCATTTAACAAAAATAGTTTTGAAGTATATCTCTGGCTGCCTTGTATGGATCTGCTTTTCTTTCCATCACCACCTTCTCTGTTTCTGCAATTTTCTTCCTGATTTCCTCATCACCGTAAAAGTGCTGCTTCAGCCCTTCGTTCAGGGCCTCAAAAAACCAATAGCGTGCCTGCTGTTTACGTCTCTCGTCAAAATAGCCGTTCCCTCTGGTAAAAGCCATATATTCCAACAGGGTATCCCAGGCTTCCGTAATCCCCTTGTTTTCAACTACAGAACAAGTTCTCACGCGAGGCAGCCATCCGGAGGCAGATAAGGGAAAAAGATGCAGCGCCGATTCGTATTCCTTTACCGCTTTGGCGGCTGCTTCCCGGTTTTCCCCATCGGCTTTGGTGATAAGGATCATATCCGCCATCTCCATGATCCCTCTTTTCATACCTTGTATTTCATCGCCGGCACCTGCCAGCATCAGCAACAGGAAAAAGTCAACCATAGAGTGTACAGCCACTTCGGACTGTCCCACCCCAACGGTCTCGACAAAGACCACCTCATAGCCGGCCGCTTCGCACAACAGGATTGTTTCACGGGTTCTGGATGCCACGCCTCCCAGTGAACCTGCCGTAGGGGAGGGTCTTATAAAAGCGTTCGGACTGGCAGCCAGTCTTTCCATACGGGTCTTATCTCCCAGGATGCTCCCTCCGCTTTTCTGACTGGAAGGATCAATGGCCAGAATGGCCAGTTTTTTTTCATTTTCCGTCAGATAAACACCCAATGACTCAATAAAACTGCTCTTTCCTACACCGGGTACTCCGGTAATCCCTACGCGTATGCTGCCGCCGGCATGAGGCAGACATCCTGCCAGAATCTCTCCGGCCAGGGCCTGGTGGGACGGTAACGAACTCTCCAGCAAAGTGATCGCCTGGCTCAACAGGGAGATGTCTCCGGCAAGAATACCCTGAATGTACTCTTCGGGAGTCAATAGTTTCTTCTTCTTCCGTATAAAATTATTGACTGCCCCGGGGCTGATCCCCTGTGCAGAAGAAGTATCCGTCTTATTTTCTTTTTCTTCCACTTCCTGCATCCCTGTTTCAGTGACGAAGATAATAACTAAAAAAAAGGGACGCAAGGTTTTTGCATCCCTATCATGTTATTAATATCCACAGTTCTATTTTTTCTTTGCCGGTGGTTCTACGATCCCTGTGATCCTTAACATGGTTGTTGGAGAATCCGGATCATTCGTGATCACCGTAATGGACTTGCTCTGGCGACCCTTATAAGCGCCCGTATGGAATATCGCCTTTATATTGCTGGACTGCCCCGGCTTGATCACTTTCTCTTTCGGGCTGACAGCAGTACACCCGCAACTTGAACGCACTTTATGTATCACCAGATCACTTTTGCCGGTATTGGTAAAGACAAATTCATGTTCTACTTCGGAACGTTGCAGAGCTTTTCCAAAATCATAACTTTTTCCCTTAAAACTAATATGAGGAGCCTTCGCCCGCTGTTCGGGTGTGAGTTTACTGAAATCCTGCTCTATAGAAGCAGAGACCACCAGTCTTGAATTACTTTGCTCTTTCCCGTTGAGCTTCAACCACACCCGGTCAATCACAAAACCCCAGTCATTTTTCTTATTTGCATCATAAGTCACCTCAATGTAACCTTTCTGGTTGGGTTTCAGAACAGGGGGAACCGCTTTTAACGTAAGATGCGACGGAACCCGGGTGAATTCAATCTTTATATCATGGTCTGAGGTATTAATGATCTCGTCTTTCCTCACTTTTTTCTGGTGCTTGTATGTCCTGGTAAAAGCTACATGGTTGGCCTTTAGCCTGAGCCCGTCAATCTCGTAAGGATAAATATCCTTTACCGTTTTGGGACGAGGCTCTACAAAGCCCATGATTCGCAACATCACCGGTCCGGAGGAAGCATTGGAATATATAGTAATGGTTTTGGAAAACTTGTTGGGCCGGTTTCTCGGATTATAAGCTACCCGTATAAAACCTTCCCCTCCGGGGGGAATCGGCTCTTTCGACCAGGTAGGTGTGGTACAGCCACATGAGGATACCACCCGCTGAATGATCAAAGGCTGACTGCCGGTATTCCTGAATTTGAAATCATGGATAACAACCCCTGCTTCCTCTTTGATTTTTCCAAAATCATAGATCTTCTCCTTAAAGACAATGTTCGGCGTTTTCTGTTGGGAAAGTACCGGAAGTCCAATTGCCATTATCGCAATCACCACTGCAAGCCTATAAAAAACTTTCATTTTCTGTTTTTTTTTGGTTAATATAATTTACTTCCTTTACATGCCTATTCAATAAAGTAAACAAACCGTCTCGTTTTACGTTCAAAAATTAAAGAAGTTCAATTTTATAAAATATAAATTAAAATTTAACTGATTTTAACTATTTTTAACGTTTCTCATGTAATGTTTTTTTGGTTTTTATGAACCGTGGAAGAAAATTGAGAGGAAAGGTTTTGTGGGGGATGTTTTTTCTCACGGGACTGCTGATTGCCGGTATACCTGCCCGGGGTCAGTTTTACAACGGTCATCAAATGACATTCGGGAAGAACAGGGTTCAATACAACACTTTTTTCTGGTCTTTCTATCGTTTTGAGCAATATGATGTTTATTTCAACGAATACGGACGTCAACTGGCCGATTACACAGCCGAAGTGGTACAAAAAAAACTTTATGAAACAGAAGATTATTTTGACTACACCCTGAACAAAAGGCTTATCTTCCTGGTATACAACAAACTGTCAGACTTTCGTCAAAGCAATATCGGACTGGAAGGAGAAAACGCGGAAAACAACATAGGAGGGATCCGTTATGTGATAGACAACAAGGTATTTGTGTACTTCAACGGAGATCATATCCGGTTTGACCGGGAGATCGGGGCAGCCATCGCACAGGTGTTAATCGATGAAATGATCAACGGAGGAGACCGTAAAGACAAAGCGTCCGCTTCAGCCAGGATCTCCCTCCCCGACTGGTTCACCAAAGGCCTTATCTCCTACGTCTCCGACCCGTGGGACCTCACCCTTGAAAACAGGGTTAAAGACGGAATTTTAAGCAAAAGGTATGAGAAACTGAACCATCTGGAACGAGATGATGCGGTCTGGGCAGGACATTCTTTCTGGCGTTATATTGCAAAAGAATATGGCGACGCGGTAATCCCAAATATCCTGTACCTGACACGTATCAATAAAAATCTGGAAAAAGGGTTTTATTACGTCCTGGGTAAAAAGATTAAAGAGTTGTCGGCCGACTGGGTGGCACATTACAAAAATATATATGCACCGGAAGAAGAAGGAAGGGACGATCCCACAGGGACCCCCCTTCTTAAAAAAACCAAACCCAAACATGTCTATAAGCAAATAAAGGTCAGCCCTGACGGAACACACATTGCTTATGTAACAAATGAACTGGGGCGATACAAGATCTGGATGTACGACGTAGGCACCCACAAAAAGAAAAAGATCTATGCCCATGAACCCCGTGTCGAGCAGATTATAGACTATTCTTATCCGGTGGTTAGCTGGTATCCCAACGGTCGCATGCTGGCTTTTATTGCCGAACAGAATGGCGGACTGGACATATTTTTTTACCGGCTGAATTCCAGAAAAACAGAAAAAATAAATCTTCTTTATTTTGAGAAGATTCTGGATTTTGATTTTTCCGATGATGGGGCACAAATGGTGTTCTCGGCAGTAAAGAACGGGCAAACTGACCTTTATGTCTATGACCTGGCCTCCGGTACCAATGTCCAGCTAACCAACGATCTGGAAGATGATCTTCATCCGCGTTTTATTAATGAGTCACAACAGATCCTGTTTAGTTCAAACCGGAGCTCTGACACCCTGGTCCTAAAACAAAAATCCTCCAAACCTAAAACGGTTCCGTTTCACGATTTGTTCATTTATGATTATAAATTAAGGTCCAATGTTTTAAAACGGCTGGCCGAAGGGATATACTGGGACAAAAATTATCCTGCCCAGGCCGGAAAAAAAGAATTCCTCTATCTGGGCAACCAGAATGGCATTGTCAACCGTTATGCCGCCAGCTTTGACAGTGGCATTGCTTACATTGATACAGCGGTACATTACCGTTATTTCACTATTTCCAAACCACTGACCAATTACAAGCGCAATATTCTTGAACAGGATTACTCTCAGGAATCCGGACTGGGTGGAGACATTGTTTTTACCAAAGGAAGATATATTCCCGAATACGACACCCCTGATCTGGGGGATAAGCCTTTCGGAGATTCTCTGGCACCTACGGCTTACCGGGAGGTCATGAACAAACAATATCACTCACAAGACAGTCTGGAGCAACTCCGGCAAAAACTTATCGCAGAAGATCGTCAGCGGCGCGATACCCTTACCAGGCCGTTGTACACCTATTTCGAAGATAAGAACCTGATTGATATCAACCATTACATCTTCGAACAGGAAAAACAAAATTATTACAACCATCTCATCCTGGGAAAATATGCAGATGTTGATCTCGACACAGCAAAGATGAAATTCCCCGCCATTCGTATCTATGAGACGGCTTTCTATCAGGATTATTCTTCCAACCAGCTGGATTTCAGCTCACTGAGCAATTCTTATCAGTATTTCAGCGGCAGCGGGATGTATTACAACCCCGGCATTAACGGTCTTTTTAAAATCGGGGCAAAAGATCTTTTTGAAGATTACAGAATCACGGCCGGTTTTCGCTTTTCGGGCGACTTTACCAGTAATGAATACCTGATCAGTTTTGAGAATCTGAAAAACAGGCTCGACAAGCAATTGGTTTTTCACCGGCAGTCATACAAAGCCAATAATTATCAGACTAACTCATACGAGAAAGTCACGTCGCAGCAGATCTTTTTTATTGCCAAATATCCTTTCAGTCAAGTAATGGCCCTAAGAGCCACTGCCAGCATTCGTACGGACAGAATGGTAGCTCTCGCCACCGACAATGCCAACCTGCAACAACCCAACACGTTTACTCCCTGGGCAAGTGCAAAACTGGAATATATCTTTGACAACACCCGTTTCAGAACCGTCAATATCTATTTCGGTACCCGTCTGAAAATATTCGGAGAAGCTTACTATCAACTTAACAACTGGAAATCGGATGTATATATTCTGGGAGCGGATATCAGGCATTATCAACGTATCCATCGTGATTTTATCTGGGCTACCCGTCTGGCCGGGAGTTCCTCTTTCGGTCATTACAAGCTCTTGTACTATCTGGGCGGAGTGGATAACTCCCTGCTGAACATGTTCAATCCGGAAAAAAACTTCAACCAGAATATCCCTGTAGATTATTCCCGGAACTATATCTTCCAGACCCTTGCCACGGATATGCGAGGATTCCATCAGAATATCCGCAACGGAAGCAATTTCATTTTGTTGAATTCCGAACTCAGACTGCCTCTTTTCAGATACCTGGCCAATCATCCTCTGGGCTCCAGGTTCCTGAACAGTTTTCAAGTGGTGGGTTTTGGCGACCTTGGCACAGCCTGGAATGGTCTCAGCCCCTATTCCGGACAAAATGCCTATGACAAAAGGATTATCAAAAACGGACCTCTTACTGTCACACTGGAAACCAACCGGGAACCTTTTGTGGCCGGTTTCGGCTGGGGAGCCAGGGCCCTGGTATTCGGATATTTTATCCGTTTTGATATGGCCTGGGGGGTGGAAAACTTTATCGTCCGGCCGCATATGTTCCATCTGTCATTTGCTACTGATTTTTGATACTATGGCAACAACACAGCTTATTATTTTGCTTATTACAGGACTGCTTGCCGGTTTTGTCAGCGGGGCCATGGGCGTTGGCGGCGGAGTCATCATCGTCCCTGCCCTGGTTTTTCTGCTGGGGATGACACAACATGAAGCCCAGGGAACCAGCCTGGGCGTGCTGGCTGTTCCCGTGGTTTTACTGGGAGCCATCAACTACTACAAAAACGGATATCTGAACCTGAAATTTGCTCTTATTCTGGCACTGGCATTTTTCATCGGAGGCTATTTGGGCTCGGCAACAGCCATAGCCCTTCCGGACAGACTGTTACGCAAAATCTTCGGAGGGTTGATTTTTGTTGTCTCATTAAAAATGATTTTCGGAAAATAAATGGGCTCTGATATCTTAAATAAAATCCGGTATTTGGCAGATCAATACCAAGCAGTGTGGGGACAGTGGCGGCATTACCTTCACCGTTATCCCGAGCTTTCCTTTAAAGAATATAACACACATCAATATCTCAGTGACCAGCTTAAAAAAGTCGGGATCCATGAGCAACAGACTGTGGCCGGGACAGGCTTACTGGCCCGTATCGAAGGGAAAATACCCGCCGGAAAAACCCTGGTATTACGGGCCGATATGGATGCGCTTCCCCTCGAAGAAGAAAACGACGCCCCTTACCGCTCACAGAACTCAGGCATCATGCATGCCTGTGGCCATGATGTACATATGACCTGTGTATTAGGTGCCGCCAAAATACTGGCAGAGATTCGTGAACACTGGGAAGGCACGGTGATCCTGCTGTTTCAGCCTGCCGAAGAAAAGGCGCCTGGTGGTGCCCGTCAGGTGGTAGAAAGCGGACTTCTCACCGGATATCACCCTGATCTTATCCTGGGACAGCACGTCGACCCCACCCTGGAAGCCGGTACAGTAGGTTACCGCCCGGGGAAATATATGGCTTCATCGGACGAACTGTATCTGACCGTTACCGGCAAGGGAGGGCATGCCGCCCTGCCTGACAGAGTAACCAATACCCCGTATGTAGCCGCCAGGATACTTACAGGCATGGAAGACCTGGTGGAAAAGAAATCTGCTGCAGACTACCCCTCCGTCCTGCGATTCGGAAAAGTGGAGGCCGCCGGCGCCACGAATGTCATCCCCGACAAAGTCACGATGGAAGGCACTTTCCGCACTTTTGACGAGACCTGGCGCAAGACCGTGCACCACAAGATCACCACCCTGGCAAAAGAAGTGGCAGACCAATACCATACACAGGCAACACTGGTGATACGAAAAGGCTATCCCGTCCTGGAAAATGACCCGGCCGCCACCTCCAGAGCCATGAGCTTCTCGGCACGTTTTCTGGGAAAAGATAATATCGTGCCACTGGAACTACGGATGACTGCAGAAGACTTTGCCTATTACTCACGCATAGCCCCTTCGCTCTTTTTCCGCCTGGGAGTTACCGCTCCGGAACAAAAAACCGTACATCACCTGCACACCTCCCGCTTTGATATCCACGAACCGATACTCTCCCTGGGCGCCGGTCATCTCGCCTGGCTGACTTATTGCTTTCTCCGGGAGTTATGAAAATATTTCACAAAATGGAGGCAGTCACTTTTCCGTTTTAACCCACATTGCAGCCAGGGACTCTGAAATATTTGACGACGAGTTATTTTCAGAAAATAAGTACCACTACTGATTGTTTACGGGAGAATGGCTTTGTTTTGTATCCCATTAGCTCGTAAATCTCTTTTGCTTTGGTTGTAGGTTCTGTACACTGACATTATAAAGTCTTTCTTTAACCTTGCCCAAACCTAATATTACGTGACGCCGGATTCTTCTGTCAAGTCAATAACTCTCGCACAACTGGTAAAGGATATAACGCTTACCAGTGGTTTTAATCCTGATGTAAAACATATAAAACGGGCTGTTTTTTATGGCTTTTCTCGAATCAGTACGCAATGTGGGTTAATTTCCCATGTCGATTCTAACCACAAGGCTACTCTTAAAATCCCTTTGCTGTTCATTTGTCTATGGATTTTTATTCCCCCTTCTAAAAAAATAGTTTATTTTTACCCCCACAAATCAACATAGAACCATTCTTTTTATTTTCATAATTATGGTATCCATTTCCATTGAAATAAACACCTCCTAAAAAGATCTGGTTTGAATGATATAATTGGTTTTAGAAGTTTATTTGATTCCCTTTTTTTAATTTGTTTTCAATATTTTAGTTAATGAAAAGAATAAGTCTTTCCCTTAAAATACTTGGTTCATTATTTTTATCATCTTTCACAGGAATACTAATCGCTCAAGAGATTGACTCACTTTCCTGCTTGGATTCGTTACCATCACAAACACTAGAAGAGGTGGTAATCACGGCCAACAGACATGCATCCCTCCAGATCAAAACACCTGAAGCAATCAGGGTGTTAAATAACAAGTCTATTCAAAAGTTTCAGTTACGCACTGCCCCTGAAGCACTTCTGCTGACACCTGGAGTATTTGTACAGAAAACAAATCATGGCGGGGGTTCTGCTTTTCTGCGAGGGTTAACCGGGAACCAAACCCTTCTGCTTGTTGATGGCATCAGACTCAGCAATTCAACAATGCGTTACGGACCAAATCAATATTTTAATACCATAGATGTTTTTAGCGTTGAAAAAATCGAAGTCTTGCGTGGAAATGGTTCTGTCCAGTATGGCTCTGATGCATTAGGAGGTACCATACAGGCATTCAGTCACGAACTGGTGACTACTGAAAAACCAACTTGGGGAAGCACTCTGCTTACAAGGATTGCAACACAAGGTATGGAGCAGAGTATGCATGGTAGAATAAATTACAGTAATAAACAAGCCGCTTTCACAGCAGGAGTCACATGGCGGAATTTTGGCGACATTGTTGGTGGCGACACTACAGGTCGTCAAACTCCCACCGGCTACCGGGAACTTGATTATGACTTAAAAGGTAAGGTATTCCTATCACCATCATCCGATCTAACCTTGGCTTACCAGAGTGTACATCAGAGCGACGTACCAGTATTTCATAAAGTAGCCCTTGAAAACTATGCTGTGAATAAAATGGATCCCCAAAAAAGGAAACTGGCTTATATAAGACTAAATCAGAAGCTGAATACCGGAATAATGAAATCTGCAGTATTCACAGCCTCTTTCCAGCACAACGAGGAGGGCAGGGAACTTCTCAAAAACGGCTCTTCCATCTTACGCACTGAGAATGATCAAGTACGTACATTTGCTTTTTCGGCAGAAGCGTTTGCATCGAACAAAAATGGCTGGTCGGCGAACACTGGTCTGGAAATATATAACGATTTGGTTAACAGCCACCGCAACGATAAAGATCTGTTGACTGATGTGGCAGTTACAAAACGCGGATTATATCCCGATGGAGCCACGATGACGAGTATTGCAGCTTTTAGTATGCATACATTTGATCTACAAAACTGGAATATTACAGCCGGAGCACGGTTTAATACATATATTATTAAAGTTAAAGATGAGGCTGTAGGCATGACAAAACTGACACCTACAGCACTTGTAGGTAATTTCGCAATACTCAGGAAGTTGAATAAAACATCCAATTTGTTTGTTTCATTGAATACAGGTTTCAGGGCACCTAATATTAATGATCTTGGCACATTGGGCATTGTTGATTTCAGGTACGAAACCCCGAATTTTGATCTTAAACCAGAGCATTCATTACAGTATCAGATTGGCTATAAATACAAGGAAAGTAAATTCAGATGTGAAGTATACTTATACCGTAACGAGTTATACAACTTAATTGTGCGTAACAGGGTTGTTGGTGACAGCATTGAAGGGTACCCAGTGTACATGAAAGAAAATGCCGAACGTGCTTATATTCAAGGTGCTGAAACAGCTTGGGATTTAGAGCTAAATAAGTCATGGATGGTTAGTGGCAGTTTGACATATACCTATGGACAAAATATTACACGAAACGAACCAATACGACGGATTCCTCCACTTTTCGGTCGTCTGGCGGTGGAATATAAACTCAAGGACTGGTGGATTAATCTTGAATGGCAAACTGCAGGGAAACAAGACCGTCTGGCCTCCGGTGATATTGATGATAACAGGATTCCCTTTGGCGGCACACCGGGTTGGAATATTTTTAATATCAACACCAGTTATAAAGTACGGTTTATTAAAATCGATCTGAGCCTGATAAACCTTTTCAATCAGGATTACAGGTTTCACGGCTCAGGGGTGAATGGATACGGCAGATCGGCTTTCATTTCACTAATAATAAACATTTAAGACAGAGTATGAATGGCATATAACCCCATAGATTAAATGAAGTAAAGAAGAAGACAGTAACTGCGCTCATAATATAAGACTTAACCCAAGTTGAAAATTTCGAATCAAATATTCATAATAAAGCATCCGCCTCAGGCAATATTGCATTTTCTATAAATCCTTATAATAAGATTATAGCATTTCTGAAGTCATTATGTAGTAACCCCCATAGCGGAACGCAAAGGCGGATTAAGCATATCTTGCTTCAATATATTTAAAACGATTTAAATTTTGGCATTTATTATATTTTATCTATTTTTGCGTACATATTATATGTTGTTTTGTTGTTGCAAATTGTCATATCAGATCATTAGAAACAATAAACCAATATTTAACAATTCATGAAATTACGAAAGCTATATATTAATTATATCTTCAGTCATTTACAAGTTTCATTAAACGATTTAATTTTCTTCATTTTTTATTAACTTAATTTAAAACCTTTTTATTATGAAGAGAAATTTATTTTTTACGTTACTGCTTTTTATAGCGGTATTAGGTAATGTGTTTGCTCAAGGGCGAACCATTACGGGAACTGTGACATCCCAAGAAGATGGGTCCAGAATTCCCGGAGTTAATGTGATTGTTACAGGAACGCATATCGGAACTGTCACAGACGCTAATGGTTTTTATTCCCTGAAAATTCCACAAAACGCAACTGAACTAGAGTTTTCATTCGTTGGGATGAAGACTGTTACTAAGACAATTGGAAAATCATCTGTTATAGATGTAATTATGGAGCCGGAAACACAAAATGTAGGCGAGGTTGTTGTAACAGCTATGGGAATGAAACGTGATAAAAAATCATTAGGATATGCTATCAGCAAGATTTCCAGTAAAAATTTGGTTGTTGCAGGGAACACTACAAACCCTGTTGTTTCCCTTTATGGAAAAGCTGCAGGAGTTGGGGTTACTATAGGTGCCGCCGGGCCTACGGGTGCTGTTAATATCAAAATCCGTGGTGCAGCCGGTTTGGAATCCAGTGCTAACACACGACCTTTATTTGTTGTGGACGGAGTACCAATATACGATCAGGGAAGTAGTATGGCTACAAGAGGTTGGGATCCACTGAATTCATTTGACTATGGCTCCGGTATTAATGACATTAATCCGGAAGATATCCAGTCTATTGAGATTTTGAAAGGGGCAAAAGCTTCAGTGTTATACGGAAGTGAAGGAGCTAACGGCGTTGTCCTCATTACTACAAAAAAGGGAGCCAAAACAAGAGGTCTGGGGGTTAATCTAAATATTCAGCATACCTGGGAACAACCTCATTCATACATAGATTTTCAGAATGAGTTCGGCTCCGGGATTAATGAATATGATATGGATACAGTTACCTTACCCAATGGATCACAGGTGCGTAAATTCATAGCATCCCGATATAACTTTGGACCTAAATTTGACGGGAGTCCGATTATGTTTATAGACAGCATTGTACGTCCCTATCAGGCATATCCCGACAATTTTATTGACTTATTCAGAACAGGGAGTAGCGATAATATTACTTTTGCCATTTCCGGTGGGAATGAAAAAGGTAATATGCGTTTGGCATATACTAATTTTAATTATCAGGGCCTTCTGGACAATTTTTACCAGAAAAAGAATGTATTAAGTTTTAGTGGGTTAATGCATGCATCCGATTTTGCGACATTTGAGATAAATTCAAATTTATTTAGTGTCAAAACACATAATAGATATCCTAACATTGGATCTTTAGTTGCTTGGGGAATTAACAGGGATTATCCTTTTAATGCCATCAAAAAACTATATAAAAATCCTGATGGCTCTAAATTTTCCGCAGAAGGATTGGGATGGCCCGGACAGTTTGCTCCATCTTATTTAATGGACATCCTATGGCAACAATATGAAAACAGTCATTTGGATGATAAATTTCACTATATCGGATCAGCCCGGACCACATTACATTTCACAGATAAATTTTATTTTGTAGGACAAGCCGGTATTGATTATACAAATACCGATTATACAACAAAAGAGCCACTTACCCGGTTTAATCCAAATGCAGGAGGTAAATATGCATATAAAAGAAGTTATTATCTCGTTCAGAACTACCGTGGTTTTTTAAACTATGAAAATCAATTTCTTGGAAATTTGCATTTACTCACTTTCGTAGGTGGATCTATGAAGCAGGAAAATTATACTAACATTAATGTATCTTCCTATGGGTCTTTTATCTATCCGAATTTTTGGAGTATTGACAACGGTTCAAACTGGCCGGATTATGGCTCAAGAGGACGGGTGAGAGGTAATAATTATGGATCTAAAGTTGTGTATAGTGTCATGGGGTCTGCAACACTCTCCTGGAAAAGTGAATATTATCTTGAAGTACAGGGACGTAATGACTGGTCATCTACCCTTGATCCGAAAAACAACTCATATTTCTATCCTGGGATTGCTTTCAACTGGAACTTCTCCAACTCTTTACATATTCCGTATGTAAATTTCGGTAAACTGCGTGTTTCCTGGGCTGATGTTGGACGTGCTGCACCAGGATTCTACTATGCTTACCAGAGCTATTCTACAAGCGTTTTGAACAATACCAACGCCACTGTTATCAATCCTCCGGGAACACTTTTTGCAGGAGACATAAAGCCCGAACGCAAAAGAGAATTTGAAATTGGCTTTGATGGCAGACTCTTTAAACAAAATCGTGTTGAAACCAGTTTCTCTTTTTACAGAAACAATGTTTATGATCAGATTATGGGAGTAGACCTTTCACATGTGACGGGGGCCAGTTCCATAAAAATAAATGCCGGAAACGTAGCTAACTGGGGTTATGAATTTTTCGTCAAAGGGGCTGTGTTCTCTACCAAAAAAATGAGATGGGAACTTACTTACACGGCTGCTGTTCAAAAATCAAAAGTAAAAAAACTATATACCGGCATTACTTCCAAAACTATTGGTTCCGTAGGTCAAAGTGTGACGGTCACTGCAGCTGAAGGGGAACCTTATGGACAAATCAAAATGTATGACTATTTAACCGACGGGCATGGGAATCGTGTCGTTGATAATAATGGTTATTATGTGCTTGATAAATCTAAAAAAGTACCTGTTGGGAATATCTCTGATCGGTTTTTTGGAGGCGTTGGGAGTGATTTCTTCCTTTCAGGTTTTAATTTTCATATTGGCCTTGATTACAAATTCGGAGGTTCTATTTTCTCTTACTCAAACTATTATCTGCTAGGGATGGGTATATCCAAAAGCTCATTGAAATATAGGGATGAAGCCCATGGAGGTCTTGCTTATTATATTTCTAATACCTCTGGCGAGAGAGTTTTAGTTGATCAAGGAGATCCTGCAAATGCTAAAGATGGCCGTATTTATCATGATGGAGTCATTACCCCTGGTGTCGTTAGAACAGGTGGTACGGATGAAAATCCAGAGTATGCACCAAATACAACAATTTTAAGTGCAGCAGAATATTACTCCTCTTATATCCATGACATGAGCCAAGATTTTCAGCCTGATAACATCTATAAGAATAATTACATTAAGCTGAGGGAACTGTCCGTTTCATATACTATACCAGAAAAGATTTCTAAAAAAATGGCTTTACAGAAATTGTCGGTAAGCTTCATCGCAAGGAATTTGTTTTATTTATACAAATCCATTCCGAATATTGATGCTGAATCTACATTAGGTACAAACTCATTCGTCGAATACTCTTTTTTCCCGTCAGCAAGAACTTTTGGCATGGGACTTAATGTTAGTTTTTAATGTTACTTGTAATAAATTAAAAGAAATGTTATCATGAAAAAAGTATTATTTATATTAGGAATGTTCCTGTTGATCTTTCCAAGTTGTCAAAAAGAGCTTGAGGAACAATTCAAAAACCCAATGGTTTATACTCCGCCTTCAGACCAATTAGCCCCTGGTTTATTTACAAAAGCTCTTACCCAATGGAAATTTTACATTATGGACTATGGAGAGTACTGGTGGCAGTTTAGTGGTAATGGCATGCCTGAATATTCCCAAGTTGCATCCCGCTATATTACTCCCAGATATTCTTGGTATACAGATTTCGGAGATTTGGTTAATGGCAACGGCTTTGATCAATCCGGATTCAACTGGTTTAATGATTACTATACCCGCATGCGTAACTGGGGAATACTCCGTGACCTACTTGCCGATATGCAAGGAAAAGAATATGATGATAATGTCATTTATTTCAAACTTACCTCTATTATCAAAGATTGGGGCGCTCTGCGAAACATTGATCTTTACAATTCCATTCCTTACAAGGATGCATTCAATGGTACCCATGGTGTTTTCTTTGTTCCTTATGATGATCCAAAAGAGACCTATGAATCTATTCTGGATGATTTGAAATCAATCGCTGATGAATTGCCTTCAATTTACAGCAAAATGTCACCTGAAGCCAAAAGTATACTTACAGTACAAGATCTTGCGCTTAAGGGTGATGTTACAAAATGGGTTCAATATGCCAATGCCTTGCGTTTGAAATATGCTGTAAAATTATCAGGAATTGATGAGGCATATGCAAAAACACAAATTAGTGATGCTATTCAGAATCTTCCGCAGGAAGATTTAGTATGGGATGTTCCTTTCATTGATCCTGCTTCCTCACTTCCGGGAGGTGGCACCTTTCATAGAGGTCTTTATGAGCGGGCTTATTGTACATTCATCCCAAACATCATTATGAACAGAATGAATATTCATGATTCTATTTACGAAGTTGGTATTGATGATCCGCGTCTTCCTGTTATTGCACTCCCCACTAAATATAATGACTATAGAGGTGTTTCATTGAATGCTGATGCACAGGAAGCAGGGTATAATGCCGGAGATAAATACTATCCCTATGCTGATGATCTGAATAATTCTAAAGAGAATAATTCCAAGTCAATGTACAGTATGGTTACCATTACCCATAACAACACACCAGCTGACATGATGACCCTCGGGGAAGTTGATCTGTTCCTAGCTGAAGCTGCTGCCAAGAATCTGGCAACAACACCAAAAACGGCGGGAGACTATGTCAAGGATGCAATCATCAATTCCACCAACTTCTGGTATAGTCTGAATGCTACGAGCGAATGGGGCTGGAATGAAGTAGCTTCTCCCTGGGATACCCTGACACATCCTACTAAACCGGATGCTTCCCTAATCGCAGAATATGCCGATAAAGTTAAAGCGGCTTTCGATGCTACGACAAACATTGAAGATAAGATGGAAATCATTATGATTCAGAAATATATTCACCTGAATGTGTTGAGACCCTATGAGCTGTTTGATGAATTGAGGCGCACACGACACCCAAAAATAGAAAAAATGACATTCCAGGGTGTAGTCATGGCTCCTATGGTAGAACGTTTAAAATATCCCACTTCTGAAGTTGCCAACAATTATGACAACTATCAAAAGGTCGCTGACCAAGATAACTGGACAACTCCAATTTTCTGGGTAACCGACTCAAAGAAAAATGAAACCTATTATAGAGACGATTATGTACCATTTAATGCCACAGAATTACCAACTTTTAAATAAAAAGCAATAGTTAAGATGTGTTAAAAGAGGCTGTAACAAAATACAGCCTCTTTTTTCTTCATGCTTCCCCAAGTCTATTATTACGTGATACCGGATTCTTCCTTCAAGTTAATAACTCTCGCACAACGGGTCAGGGATACAACGCTTACCGGTATATATTTTGATAACAGTTTGATGAACATATTGCAATATTATACCCTAACCTGCTATTTATCACATAATCAGACAGGTTTACGATTGATTTCTCAAAAATCTGATAATGTCTTATATCTGATAATGTCCTAGTTGCAATTTGGGTAAATTCCACATCCTGATGTAAAACATAAAACGGGCTATTTTTTATGGCTTTTCTCGAACCAGTACGTAACGCAGATTAATTTTTTTTTTACTTTTGCCAAACATTTTAAACCCATAAAATAAAAATTATCATGGCATACGTTATTAACGAAGATTGTACAGCTTGTGGCACTTGTATTGATGAATGTCCGGTAGAAGCCATCTCTGAAGGTGACATCTATAAAATTGACCCGGAATTATGTACCGATTGCGGTGCCTGCGCAGAGGTTTGTCCGGTGGAAGCTATTCATCCCGAATAGTCCGCACAAATAAGTAAGTACATATGAAATTACGGCCTTTCCGGCCGTTTTTTTATTGCGCCGGGTCATACTCCGACTCATTAAGTATCTCCTGATAGTCCAGCGATCTCATCAATTCGTCCAATGTCACCTCTTTGTGCAGTTTCATGTATTTTCGCACAATCTGCCACCCGATCCAGTTGGCGGCCCGGCCGGGCGACTCGCGCGGAAAGAAGCTGGTAAAAGGAGCATCACGTGTCAGCTTATTGATGGTCATATAATCGGTTTTAAACAGCATCTTCTGTTCAATAAGATAGGCCCACATCTGCCCCTCATTTGTCATGCACCATT
Organism: Bacteroidales bacterium; assembly: GCA_021157415.1. Classification (GTDB taxonomy): domain Bacteria; phylum Bacteroidota; class Bacteroidia; order Bacteroidales; family VadinHA17; genus DRPN01. Next base: position 55,352 of record JAGGWN010000002.1, read on the forward strand.
TCATCTGCTCCGCGGTAAAACCGATGATCCTCTCATCTTTTTCATGCGGCAGCATGGTCTTGACAAAATATAACATTTTCCCTTCATAGATCATCCGGTTGATGACATTCTCAGGTATCAGCGTATCAGCATCCCGCGGCTGATAGGGGAATTCGACAGATGCCCAGGCATACATGCAATCCGAAGGAATCTTAGCGGGAATCATTTTGCGTTGCATATATTTCGGGATCCCCAGCTGATCATAATAAGAAACATCTTTCCCCAGATAACGATCCAACCCGATGCCCAAAATACCTTCATCAATAAGAAGAGAAGCATTAAAACCGGATATATAACTATACACGGCCGGTACTTTCTTCTCCGGAAAATAATATTTGTAATGTTTGAAGGCGGCGGTCAGCTCTTTTTCCTGATCTCCCAGATCGGGAAAAGTGCTCATGACCCTATGATATACCTCCCGGTTCGTATTATCCGAAAGAAATACTTTCAACAGTTCATTAAACATGGCAGTGCCGGGCTTACCGATATTAAGCAACTGTATAAACCGGTTAAAAAAGAGGCCATACTCTTTCTGAAACTGTGGTATATGCATCATCACACTGTCCGGCGGAGGCGTGAAAAGATCTTTTTCCAGCCGTTTGACTTTTATCCTAACATCAATATCCGAAACATCCACGTCCAGCGGGTTTCTCCTGCAACCCGAAAAAATTGAGACGAGAAACAACAAAAAGACCCACTTTTTCATTTTCGCTACGATTTTTATCAACACAACCATTTCCGCCGGTAAAATTAACGAAAAGGTTTTAAAACAAAATCACGGAACCTGATCGGAAGAGTCTGTAACTTTCGTCCCTTCCACCCTTCATACGTGAACCCATCCTATTTCCGCACCACCAGTTTTCTCGTTACCACTTTATTGCCGGACGGGTCTTCAATAATCAGGATATATATTCCACTGACCACAGAAGAATTCAACTGGAAATGGTTCTCTTTCGTGTTCATGATCTCAGTCCCGGTCATATTTAGGAGGGAAACAGTATAGTTGGTGGGTTTATCAACATATATATGATTTTTTGCAGGGTTGGGATACACTGCGACAGGGATCTTTTCCGAAGAAAAAGTGACAACACTTGGATAACCCCATATGCTGACAGCAAACTCAGGATGGTCAATAAAAGGGTTCCGGTTATGTTGGTAACTGTACACTACTTCATTTCTGTGTCGTTCCAGGTTATCCACCGGATCTTCTTCATTCCATTTCAGCAAAGTACTCAATTTTGCATGAATAGCTTCTTTGGTTCTGTTATCTGCGGGCAGATAATCAATCATTTCCAGATCAGGTTCTCCGTTCTCTCCTTCGTACCGGGTAGCCATATAAAAAATCATTCTTGACACATCGCCCTTTACCTCCTTACGAGGCTCCCATACCCAATCCGTGCTGCTGGTATAGCATCCGGTGATAACCCCATTGTCGTAATAGGGTTCGCTGCAGTTGTCGAACCACCGGTTGTTTCTGGCACTGTTCACGGAAATATCGGCAGGCCGCAAGTGATGGACGTCCGTTCCGGGACCTTTTGCTGTTCCAAAATCACCTCTGGATTTGGCCCAGATATGTTCGCGATTCCAACCACTGCCCCCGTTGTATTCCTGTGCAGCATTTACCGACCACCCCGTATAAAATAGAATTATATTGTCAGGATTGGCTGTGTCACGATCTGTTTTTTTCAGAATATCCCACACATCCGTTGAACTGCTGGAATAGGGATACTCGGTATGCCCTTTGATAATATTATACAAAGCAGTCTTCAGATTGCCACCCGCAAGTCCATGGGAAGAAGCATAATACCCCTCCGGGATCTGTGCCGTCAGGATAGCCCCTGATACCACCCACCATAAAAACATAACCGTTCTCTTCCTCAAATAAAACATTTCGGCGAAGATAGGAAAATAAAATCAATGGGAAGGCAGGATGGCTCCCGGCCAGATCATTCTTCTCAAAATCAGGAATCATTATTCTTTATATGTTGTCTTTCCTTTACCAATGGCCTTACGTAATTTATCAAAGTTTAACTCCTTCTTATAAAAAGTAATGTTATTCAGAAGATCCAGAAGAAATGCCCCGGCCTCTTTGTCATCCCCCTTAACGGAAGGATAAGAGATACTGAACACATAATCTCCCTGGGTAAAATTCAAAAAATAAATCCTTTTGGCCGGGGTGTCCTCCTGCACTATGCTGTCTGCTGTTGGTGACAAAGGATTCTTATAATACCAGAAAACAAAAGGATATTTTGAAGGGGTGTAGACCTTTTTGATCACAGGGGTCAAAGTAGCATGGTATATTTTCCCTTGAGTATTGGTTTTTCTGATCATGAAATTTTTCAGAACATCCTGATCATTTGTCCCGAATTTTTCTTTTCGGTTATAGTAGAATTCCATCACCTTGCCGTCATTCAGCCTGATCATCGGAAAATAGTTAAAATCAGGATCACCCGGCAGAAAAAAGGTAAAGTGCAGATCCGGGAAATTGGCATACAGCAGAATACCGAATCTTACTTGCAGGATTCCTTCCGGATCAAAAAAATATTTTTTTAGCAGGCGGGTAGCCACGGGACTTCCCATATTCTTGGCTGTAAGCCAGTCTTCGGTGGCCCCGCCGGGATCGTTCAGGTATTTATATTTCACAACTCCCCGGTTACTATAGGCATCTTTATTGAGCGGATTCAGCGTTATAGCCAGGTTGAAATCCTGCAAAGCTCCCTGATAATCTCCCAGTCCTTCTTTACAGATTCCCCGTTGATTCAAAGCATCCGAATTTTCAGGATTGATCTTCAGGATAGCGTCAAAATCCTTTATGGCCTCCTCATAATCCTTCATCTGGGCTCTGGCATATCCCCGCAGTGTCAATATCCTGATGTTTTTTCTGTTTTTCTTCAGCGCATGATTAAAATAAGAGATTGCTTCCTGATAATCCCGCCTTTTCAGTTTTTCCAACCCCAAATGATAATAATCCTCTTTCTGGCAGAAAGCCGGCCCGGAGAGGATTGAAAAGGTAAGAAGGATATTGATCAGGATTTTCATATCCTTTTGTTACATATTATATATATGCTGCTAATTTACCAAGCAGATAAAAATATTCCTAATTTTCAGGCTCTTTTACGAAACTCCCAGCCTTTTTCAGCAATTTATTCGTTTTTTCATTGATATACCAGCTGTTTCCGTATGCTCTTCGCAAACTTTCCTAAAAAAGAAAACACTGTGTATCGACCAAGCTAAACGTCATAATATCCCACAATCCGCCATTGTAAAGCAAAAATGTTTTATATTACGGATCGCTTTCGCATAGTTATAGCGTAGTAAAGAGGTAATAAAGGAATAAACCCAACGAACGCATCAGTTCAGCTTTTTAGAGCTCCCTAATGCGTAATGTGGATTTATAAAAAATGAACCAATATAAAATATCTGTTTTCCACAACCGTTAATGTTTATTAATTTTGTAATAACTTAAATTTTACGTTCATGAAAAACCCCGGGAAAAAACTTATTATTGTCCTGGTCCTTCTGTTTATCGTTTATTTGGCATTTCAGGACAGGATCTCCGGAACCTGTCAAATGTATCAACTGGTCACGAAAGCGACAAATGTGATCAGCAAGGGTGGAGATCATTACACCCTGAAGATAGGAGCCGGTATCGTTGAGGGAAAAGAAAAAGACACAGTGACAGCTATTTTCTCCAGGCGGGGAAACAGTCATTTTACGGCAAATGTTTCTTACAATGAAAGCAGGTATGTCATCCTGCAGCGGGGTGACTCCACCAAAGTGATTATTGGCAATCCGGGTCTGCTTATCGAAGGGAAAAGTGATACGGCAGGTCATTTTGATGTGGCCGGGTTGCTTGGGGAGATTCTGAGGGATTACCCCGGCACACGATTTATCCCGGCCATGTCCTGGTCGAAAAGAGCAGGGCTGGCTGCCTGGGTATTCCTAAACGGCCATTTTGACCGGCAAACAATCCGGGGAAAGAAGTATCACATCATCCGACTGAATAACAAGATGGTGGAGGGTGCTGAATTCCGGATGGAAAACCACGGAAACCTCTTCCTTCTGAAGGTAAAAAATAAAGAGCAGCAGATGGCTCTTTCTGTTCTGCTGACAAACGAAGCACCTCCGGACCCTGTGCTTCCACCGTCCGGAGGGCTGAAAAAACTAGTTGTCAACGGGGATGAGCTCAATACGTCCATATACCGGGGCGCCCTGCGTGCGGGAGGCCTCCTTCTGGAAAACATGAAACCGCCGGAACCCGACGGCATCGAACGCCGGTGGGGCAAAGGATTGCTAACCTATGTCAACGGCAACCGGGTGCTCATTGCACAAGGGACCCATCGTGAACTCGGGGAAGCCCACGGGGCCCTGCTGAAACCCGAGATCCGCAAGCTGGTGGATGCTACCCTCTACACAATCAACTGGGTATATACTATGGAAAAAAGCCATTGGTTTCTGGATGATTTGCGATCTGCCTACAAAAGAGAAGCTCCTTTTATCCCTGAAAAATACCAGGAAGAAATGAAAGGCCTGGCTGAGACCTCCGGTATCAGCCTGGAAGAAATCCGGCTGACCAATGTCTTTCCGGCCTTGTTCCATTGCTCGGGATTTGCTCTTTTCGGCGATGTAACCGTAAATGGGAAACTGTACCATGGCAGGATCCTCGATTACATCACCGAGCTAGGCCTGCAATATTATCCGGTCGTGATGATATTCAAACCGGACAGTGGTTATGCCTTTGCCAATATCAGCTTCGCCGGCTTCATCGGCTCTGTGACAGGCATCAACGAAAAGCAGGTCACCTTCGGGGAAATGGGCGGCGGCGGGGAAGGCCACTGGGACGGCATGCCCATGGCTTTCCTAATGCGTGAAGGTATGGAACGTGCCTCTACGCTGGAAGAAGCGTTGGCCATCTTCCGTAATACCCCACGCACCTGTGAATATTACTATGTTATTTCCGACGGCAAGGGTCCGAATGCACGCGGTCTGGCCACTACTCCTGAAAAGTTTGAGGTCATCAAACCAGGACAATATCATCCGCTCCTGCCCGAGCCCGTGAAGGATGCCGTACTGATGTCGGCCGGTGACCGTTATAAAAAACTCGCGGAACGTGTTAAAGCCGAATATGGCAAAATTGATGCACAAAAAGCTATCCGTCTGATGGACCGGCCCGTAGCAATGAAAGCAGCTCTGCATTCCGTCCTGTTCGCTCCGCAAACCCTGGAGTTCTGGGTGGCCAATGCAGGCCCTCATACTCCGGCACCGATGGAACCCTACACCCATTATAACATGATGGAGCTGATGAACAAACTGGAAATGCAGAAACACTGATTGACTGAAAGATCAAATAAAATATAAATATTTAAATATGTATTTTAATATTTATTTAAATAAATATATTATAATTCTCCGGAGGGGTGATTTCTTTCAGGCGAATATCGTTGGATGAGGCGAAACTATAAATTTGTTGCATATGAAAACTTTTAAACTTGCTTTGCTCGGAACAGGATTTATCAGTGATTTTTATACAGGCACCATTCATGGCCAGCGATCCGGTGACCGTGTGCATATCGTTTATTCCAGAACGGAGGCTAAAGCCAGTGAGTTTGCCCGGAAATGGGAAGTACCAGAATGGACGACCGATATACATAAAGCGGTCAGCCATCCTGACATAGATGCGGTGTTAGTCGGTCTGCCTAATCACAGACATCTTGAGGCAGTAAAACTGGCTGCGGAGGCGGGCAAGGCGGTTTTATGCACCAAACCGCTGGGGCGTACGGCGGCAGAAGCCAGGGAAATGCTGGAAGCAGTGGAAAGTGCCGGTGTATTTCACGGATATCTGGAAGATCTTGTTTATACGCATAAGACCATGAAAGCACTAAATTTCGTTCGTAACGGGGCTCTGGGGGATATCTTATGGGTGCGGTCGAGGGAAACGCATCCGGGACCGCACAGCGACTGGTTCTGGAATAAAAAATTATCGGGGGGAGGAGCTATCGTGGATATGGGCTGTCATTGCATTGAGATCGGAAGAAACTTCATAGGCAAAGATATCCGGCCGGTGGAAGTAATGTGCTGGGCAGATACACAGGTAAAGCCTATTGAAGCAGAGGATCACGGTATCGGACTGGTGAAATATAACAATGGAGCCATCGGACAGTTTGAGGTCAGCTGGAATTTCAGGGGCGGCATGGATCTGCGTGATGAGGTGAGCGGGGTGGAAGGCACGATCCGGATGGATCATTTTCTGCGCACGGGATTTGAAATATTCACTGCAACGGGAGAGAGCGGATATGTGGCTGAAAAAGCAGAGTCTCAAACGGGATGGTTGTTCCCCATAGGAGATGAAACGGGCGCCCTGGGTTATGACAATATGTTTCTGGATATGTTCAATGCGTTGGAAAAAGGGAAACCCCCGATGGAAGATTTCTATGACGGATACGTTGTCAATGCTATCATTGATGCGGCCTATCATTCTGCTGAGAGCAAAAAGTGGGAAAAAGTTGAACTGGAGATATGGCGCGGACAAAAAAATGCCGGTAAAAGAAATAACCTCACGGAATATGATGAAAACCACTGGTTGGTAAAAAAAGAAAAACTTCCGAATGCAGTTGTGAAGCTGATACTGAAAGAAAAGAGTACCGGTAAGATCATACAACGGGAAATACGTGCGGATGAGTCTTAAAAGCATGCTGTGGCCCGCAGAGATGCAACATTATTTTTCTGTTTTTTCCGGTATCATTTTTTTTGTATTTTTGCCCCGCTTTACTCCGTGAGTGAGGGGGGTATTCGGGGTGTAGCGTCCGCCCACCTGATTACAGGTGTTCGGACAAGCAGTCCGGTCCCGTTTCTGCCCGGATCTTCGATCCGGCAGCAGAAACGAGGATCCTCGAAAAATCAGGCAAATCAAAGATTTGCGATTTTTCGGGATTAGCGCGCGTTCGGGTATGTATTACGTATATGTCATAGAATCAGAGAGTAGTGGGAGATATTATATCGGGCAAACCGGTAACCTGGAAGAGAGATTGGAGAGGCACAATAATGGCAGAGTGAAGTCAACAAAAAGCCGGGGTCCGTGGAAACTAAAATATTATTTTGAGTTGAAAACAAGAAAAGAAGCGGTATCTTTGGAGCAGAAGCTTAAAAATATAAAAAAAAGAGATTTATTGATTAAGTATTGTAATATTCGGGGTGTAGCGCAGTCCGGTTAGCGCGCGTCGTTCGGGACGACGAGGTCGGGAGTTCGAATCTCCCCACCCCGACTGTTTACAAAATAACCTCCTGTATAACAGGGGGTTATTTTTTTATCCGTCACAACACCCGTCACAAATACCCAAAGAACCTTCATGCTTTACAAAGATAAACCGATCTTTGAGAAAGTCCAAAAGGGAAAGACATATACCCATTATGAGATGATTCATCCTTATAAAATACGTGTTTGCTCATGCGTTAAAAAACATAATTTTCCCTGTATAATTTAAGGAGATATTTTGTAAGTTGGTGTCCCTTTAGGAGCCAGAAAATGAAAAAAGAGAAAAAATTACCGGAGAAGAATGTTGATGAGTACAAACAACAAATAAAGTTTTTAGCTCAATATATAAGTGAAAGCATACACTGGTTAAATGAGTTTAAGATCCTTTTTCCGGATAATGATTTACAATATGAACTTTATAATGAGATTGCTCCTAATTTCTTCACTTATCTATCCCGATTTTACTTTAATTATTTCTTTCTGCTGATTAGCAAAATGTTTGATCCGATAACGTCAGGAGGGTTCGAAAATCTAACTCTTTATCAAATAGCTAAACTTCCAAGTGAGATTTTCTCCGATGAAAAAGAAATGATTGAAAATGAAAAAGAGATTGAAAATGACATCAATGTTATCAAGGAAGAAACGAAAACAATTTTAGAAGCGAGGAACAAAATATTAGCACACAATGATCTTAACACAATATAGTACTCCCCAAAATTAGGACCACTGGTTAAGTTGAAAAAAAG
>JAGGWN010000062.1 GCA_021157415.1 Bacteroidales bacterium
CCAGCAACATAGCCACTACCGGACCTGAGGTGATAAACGCTACCAGATCATTAAAAAAAGGCCGGTTCCTGTGAACGCCGTAAAACTGTTCAGCCTGTGCCCGGGAAAGCGTTGTCATTTTCAAAGCGGCAATCCGGAACCCCGCATTGCTGATATCAGAGAGGATCGCACCGACATAATTATCTTTCACCGCATAGGGTTTGATCATTGAGAAAGTAATATTTCCAGTCATATTCCATTTTTTTCAATTAACAGAGACAAAGATAGAAACTTTTGTCCGTATGACACTCCGGGAGCTTTCCTTCCCTATTTATTTTTACTTTGTTATCTTTGCAGGGATTTTATACCTAAAATGATATCTGAGTAATTTGAAGCACTTTTAACATTGAATCCATTACAAAAAAGAGACATATCCACCCTGGCCCGTCATATTGAACAGGCACACCGGATCGTCATTTTCAGTCATGTCAACCCGGACGGCGACAGTGTGGGGTCATGCCTGGGCATGTATCTTCACCTGTGGGGGAAAGGGAAAGCGGCACAGGTTATCATACCCAATTATGTTCCCGATTTTCTCAAATGGTTGCCGGGAGCCGACCGGATCATGATCGGTAAAGAAAATCCCGCAGACACGATCAGGACGATCACCGAAGCCGACCTCATCTTCTATCTGGATTTTAACGATATCGACAGGCTGGAGCAACTGGCAGAATATCCGCAAAAAAACAGAAAAGCTTTTCATGTGGTCATTGACCACCACCCCGGCCCGAATATAAAAGCGGATCTTATTTTTTCAGATACTACCGCCAGTTCCACCGCCGAGATCGTTCTCAGGGTCTTGCAGAATCTGGATCCAGGCAAACAGGCCGATCAACCGCTGGCCACTGTTTTATATGCAGGGATCATGACCGACACGGGTTGTTTCCGTTATAATGCTGCCCATCCCGATACCTGGGAAGCCGTCTCCTACCTGATGAAATCCGGTATCGACAATGATGATATTTATTCACGCATCTACGATAACTACAGTGAGCACCGAATGAGGCTGATGGGCTATGCCCTGGACAAGAAAATGGTGATCCTGCCGGAGCAGCATACCGGATATATCTGGCTGACAAAAGAAGAGCTGAAAGCCTATCGTTATGTTATCGGAGATACGGAAGGCTTCGTGAACCTGCCGTTGTCCGTTCGTGGAATCCGTTTTTCCGCTTTGTTCATTGAGCTGAATAATAAGATCAAGATATCTTTCCGCAGCAAAGGAAGTTTTGCCGTAAACAGGTTCTCGTCTGCTTATTTTAACGGCGGGGGGCATCTGAACGCTGCCGGAGGAGAATGTTACGAAAGCATGGAGGATACGTTAGTACGCTTTAAGAAACTGGTTCGTAATTTTTCCGATGAAATATAAATTGCTGTTTTTGGGTGCCGGGGTTTTGTTCCTCTTTTTTTTCATTTCCTGCTCTTCCGGAGGCAAAAAAAACGTTCCGGAAAGGCACCGGCAGGTTTCGGAAGAAACCCTGATCAAAACCAATCAGTATCTGGTGGAAAAAGATGAAGAGAGGATCCGTCAGTTTATCAGGAGGCACGGATGGCATATGCAAAAAACCGGTACGGGTCTCTGGTATGAGATTTATCACCACGGAACCGGCCCCAGGGTAACATCCGGGAAGAAAGTCACGATCCTTTATACGGTCCGTTTGCTGGACGGAACGCTTGTCTATAGCTCTGAGGAATCAGGTCCGAAAGTGTTCACGGCAGGTCATGGCGGAGTGGTATCAGGGTTGGAACAAGGCATTCTGTTGCTGAGAGGCGGTGACAAAGCCCGGTTTATATTCCCTCCGCTTCTTGCATATGGTGTACCCGGAGATCACAAAAAAATACCCCCCCGTTCTGTCATTATCTACGATCTGGAAGTAACGGGAGTAAAATAATCTTTGGCAGGATATTTGTTATCTTTGTACTGTTAAATCAAAAATTCAAGCTGATGATAAAAAAAACAGGTTTATTCATGTTATTGATCGTTCTGGCAGTAATAAATCAACAATGCCTGAAGCCGGTGGATTACGAGCAAAAGGAACAGGAAGAGATCCGGGATTTTCTCAGTACCAACAACATTACGGTTGAACCTACGGAAAGTGGGCTGTATTATGTTGAGGACTCCGTTGGTACAGGACCGCAACCGGTTAAAAACGACACCGTCACCATCAATTACATTACTTACAGGCTTAGCGGCCTGGTCATTGACACCAACATTGAGAGTGTGGCCAAGCAAAATAACATATGGCGGGAAGACAGGAGTTACACCCCCTTCTCTTTTATGCTGGGCTCGGACATGATTATCAAAGGGGTAAATGAGGGAGTCGGTTATATGAGGGAAGGAGGAAAAGCCACCCTGATCATTCCCTCCAAGCTGGCCTATAATGATTATCAGCCGCTGGCTTTTTATATTGAACTGCTGCAGGTAAAGCACGACACCACCGCTGTAAAGTGATAACGAAAATATATCAGACAGTAATTCATAGAGGGGTAATAAACGGTTTGTAAACCAATCTAAACAGTTTTACCACAAAATAATTGAAACCTTTCGGTTTTTTACACGTTTACGTTTGTAAACTTTCCCGGAAGAAAAGCTTTGTTATTTAGTATTTAGAAAAAAATTTAAACTTCAAAAATTATGAAAAGAAACATTTTATTTAGCATTTTATTTGCTGGCATTCTGGCAGGTATGATTTTTACCACCGGTTGCGGAAAGAAAGACACCAACCCGGAAAATCACTTTGCCTACAACGATACCACCTATTCGCTCTCACAGGGGTTTATTTCATCCGAACAAATTTATGACAGCCTGTACTCCCATACAGTCCTGATACTTTCCGACGGTTTTACAGTAGCCTGGGAATCAAACGACCCTATGGTCATCGATTCCATCAGCGGAAAAGGGAATGTATTGTTTTTCAACCTGATCGGTCTTTCGGAAGACGGTCTGGAAGACGGCACTTATGAAGCTGCTTTGCAAACAAAAAAATCACTTGTCCTGCCTAACGATAAAACCTGGATTTACGGTTCTGCATATATGGATTATACCGTAATTGGAGATGAAGAAAGCGGAAGCAGTGTTTCACTGATCCACGGAACTGTAAAAGTAAAAAACCTTGGAAATAATCAATATGAATTCACTTTTGATGTAACCTCCGTTAACGTAATCAAACTGACCGGCTTTTTCAAGGGGACATTCAAATCTATCAAAATGGATGAACGTAAATCATATGATACCCATTCCATTCTGAACAGGCTATAATTCTCCGGAACAAACTAGTTATAAAAAAAACGCCACGATCTGTGGCGTTTTTTTATCCCGGTTTGCACAATAGAGATTTAGAAAAAATCTTCCATTGCGCACAGGCCACCGGTCTTACCTGGTAAATCCTTTGCTCAGCTGAAGCTACGCGAAAGCGATGCCGACTTAGGCATTCACTGTTTTGGTGAAAAGCCAAAACAGATAAAATCTTTGTCTTTCCGCCATAGAAAACATTTTGGGTTTTCTATGGCGGAATTTGGGTTTATTGACAATACGATCAGCCCTTCTAAAGATCCAGAGGCTTATAATCCTTAAAAGGAGTCAACCCTGCCTTTTTCGCTGCCTCCCTGTATTGTTTCCATTGGTTGTCAAAGAACCTGTTGATGCGTCTCAGGGTACGATCCATCAGATCGTCCGTTTTCTTCAACACCAGTTTCTGGGTAGCATTGAGAGGTTCAATTTCATATATAACGGAATACAGGCCGCGCATTTGCGAGGTTATCACCTTCGGATCGCGATAGATGCCCTGTGCCTCTTCGTTGGGAAAGAGAATGGACGAAATTGCTTTCAATGAGTCACCCGTCACTTTACTGATTTTTTTCAGATTCTTCACATCATTGGATCTCTTCTTCGGGGTCATCTTATTCACTTCCTGCATGGTGGTTTTACATTCTTTGATACGCTGCATCGCTTCGGCCAGCACTTCCATCTTTTTCATAACCGGTTCGACCATAGCTCTGTTTGCCTTGATCGCTTCTACATCCACGTTCATACGCGGATCAATTTTTACAGTCAGCAGGGCAGAGTCTTTTTGCCCCTGATAAGAAAAGACCAGTTTATAATTTCCGGGCAGTACATACCCGCCGCCACCTCTTTCTCCGGAGCCCGGTTTTTGTCGCGGGGTACCGGGAAAACGGTATCCTTTACGGTCCAGTCGCCAGACAAAGCGGTTAACACCGGTTTTAGGAACCCGGGTCAGGGTCCGAACCGTATCATTATCGCTGTTAATAATGAAAATCTTAACTTTTTTTGCTTTCGGAGAGATATTTCCGCCACCGCCGGCACCCATACCACGGTATTGGGATGATCTGCTACGTGTCATGGTTTTATCATTTGCTTTATCTGCTTCCGGATCTCCTTTTTGCACCGAGAAAGTGATCATGGCACCTGTCGGACGATTTTCACCACGGAAGTATGAATCACCCCCGGCAAACAATCCCGGAGCATTTTTCAGGCTTACCTCCCAGGCCACGGGTGGTGTAAACACATGAACGGGTTGATTCAGTAACGTTTTCCCTTTTTGGGCGAGCTCCCTTAAAGGACGAATATCATCCAGAATATAGGCAGCACGGCCAAACGTCCCGATCACCAGATCATACTCCCGGGGGTGGATGACCATATCCATTGTAGAGACGCCGGCAGGGTAACCATTGGTCCAGTGGGTCCAGTTTTCTCCCCTGTCAATACTCACATACAGACCGTTTTCCGTACCAAGGAACATTAGTTTCGGTTCTACGGGATCCTGAACAAAAGAAAGCACATATCCGAAGACATCCTTGCTATCCACCATTCTCTCCCAACTCTTGCCGAAGTTGGTGGTATGATACAGATAAGGAGAAAAATCCATTCTCCGGTAGTTGTTGACAACCACAAAAGCTTCGCCTGCATTATATTTCGATGCCTGTATTTGCGGTATCCAACTTCCGGCCGGCACACCTTTCAGCTTACCGGCAAGATTTACCCAGTGCTTTCCCCCGTCGCGTGTGAGCTGCAGGTTACCGTCGTCGGTACCCACCCAGATCACGCCTTGTTGTACCGGACTGGGAGCAATGGCAATAATGGTTTCATAATTCTCAGCTCCGGTCACATCATAGGTCAGTCCTCCGCTTTCAAGTTGTTTCAGTCTGGAAGTGTCGTTGGTAGTCAGATCGGGAGAAATGATGGTCCATGTATTGCCATTGTCGGAGCTCTTATGCAGAAACTGGCTTCCGAAATAAATAGTATTCGGGTCGAACGGATCGGCGGCAATGGCTGCATTCCAGTTAAAGCGCAAGGTTTTGCCTTCGGGATGCACCGGCCGGATGTTTTTTGTATAGCCTGTCTTCAGATCAACCCGTCCCACATAGCCTTGTTGCGACATGGCATAACAATAGCGCGGGCTGCTTTTGTCAGGCACCACATCGAAACCATCCCCGCCAAAGAGATTGTCCCAATAGGTATTGATGATCCCACCGGAAGCCCATACATAGGCAGGCCCCCGCCATGAACCGTTATCCTGCATGCCCCCGTAAACATGATACGGCATATCCATATCCACACTGATATGATAAAACTGTCCCACAGGCAGGTTTTGCACAAAACGCCAGGTCTTTCCCCGGTCGTAAGTGATGGCCATGCCTCCGTCATTGCCTTCGATCATAAAATCGGGATTGGTGGGACTCATCCACCAGGCGTGATGGTCGGGGTGGATGTTATAGCCGATCAGAGGCTGAAAAGTCTTGCCTCCGTCTTCACTGACATTCACACGGGAGAAAAGCGTATATACGCGATTCTCATTTTGGGGATCCACATGGATGTCCGCATAATAAAACGGCCGGTCTCCGATATTTTTCGTACCCCTGAGATGCCACGTCTTCCCCCCGTCTTCAGAGCGATACAGTCCATTTTTCTTTGATTCTATAAAAGCATAGACATAATCAGGATTGCTCCGGGCAACAGCCAGTCCGATACGGCCGAGTTGTCCTTTAGGCAGGCCGTCATCGGCGGTCAGTTTTTTCCAGTTATCCCCGCCGTCGCGTGTAACATACAAGCCCGAACCGGCACCGCCTGATTTAAAGAACCAGGGCCAGCGCTGATGTTCCCACATGGCCACGAACATTTTCTTCGGATTCACCGGATCCATGACCATATCCGCCACCCCGGTCAATTCATTAACATACAAAATTTTCGCCCATGTCTTGCCACCGTCTTTTGTCCGGTATAATCCGCGGTCTTCCTGCGGCCCCCAAGGAGCACCGATAGCACCCACATATACCACATCACTGGTCTCAGGACTCACAATAATCCGGTAAATATTTCTTGTTTTTTCCAGGCCCATACGTTGCCAGGTATCTCCACCGTCCAGCGAACGGTACAGACCATATCCGGAAGATAGCGAGTTTCTCGGATTTCCTTCTCCCGTGCCCACCCAGATCACATCAGGATTTTTCTGATCTATGGCAATGGCACCTATGGAAAGTACCTGTTCCTTGTCAAAAACAGGTTGCCACTGAATCCCTCCATCTTTGGAGCGCCATAGTCCGCCAGACGCAGCTCCCACAAAAATAATTTTCGGATCATGCAGGTTCACATCAATGGCGGTTACCCTGCCACTCATCCCTGCCGGACCGATACTGCGGGGTTTCAAATCCTTCAGCCTGCTCATATCAAGTTGTTGGCCATACGAAAAAGCCGAAAGCAATAAACCGATAAAAACACCGGTAACAAATACTGTTTTTTTCATTTTTTTGGTTTTTGGTGTTGCTAAAATGGTTATAAATTCAATTGTATTTGACAATTCAATCAGAGGTTTTATTCCCGGAAGCAATATTTTACTCATGGTGCCAGATGTTACCATGGGATCTCCCGAATAAGCTTTACTCCATTATAATCAATTACATGCCTTAAATGACCATGGTATGAGTTCCACATAACTTCTTAATATCCAACCATTATGCAAACTGCGGCTGCTAATTCCCAAATTAACCTCCTTCTGACCTCTCATGTCCCTCCCAATATAAACATTGCAGGTCTCTTATGCAGATCGGGCACATTTTTTTTCCAGTCGGATATGCTTTGTGTCCGTATAAATTCACGTTCGGTGGTCAGGTCTGCCGCAATGCACAATAAAGTGTTATCATGGCAGGTAGCCAGCATATCCTGAAGCAGATGATTGTTGCGATAGGGTGTTTCCATAAAGATCTGACTGGCGCCCGTGCGATGTGCTTCCCGTTCCAGATCCCGTAGTTTGCGAATACGGGCTGCACGCTCTTTAGGAAGGTAACCGTGAAATGAAAAACACTGACCATTCAGGCCTGAAGCCATCAGTGCGAGAAAAACGGAAGAAGGTCCTGTCAACGGCACCACTCTGATGCCATGCCGGTGACATAGTCGCACAAGCGTACCTCCCGGATCCGCCACACCCGGCAACCCCGCCTCGGAAATCATCCCCGCCTCTCCTTTTTCCTGTAATATTTTCAGCAACACCTCGGTTTCCCGGTCAGAAGTATGTTCGCTGAGTTCAAAAAATGTCAGAGAAGAGATGTCTTCCCCATATCCGGTACTTTTTATAAAACGACGGGCTGTCCGGATGTTCTCCGCGAAAAAGATATCCAGCCGGTGCAATACCTTGACTACTGCCGGAGGCAGATAAATATCCACGTCCCCGGCCCCCAGCGAGCTGGGAATTAAATATAAAACGGATTTCATGGTATAAAAATATAAAAATATCAGGCATTCACATGATCGTTTCCTGTCTTAAATCTGCAAATATTTGACTTGCAGGTTTGCGGGATTGCTTTGTCAACTCATCTTTATATCCCTTGGTGGCTTTTTCTCTTCATCGTATATTTTCCTACCTTTGTCATGATAGTATGAATATCCGATGATCAAAGTAACATTTTTAGGAACAGGGACCTCCCAGGGTGTGCCGGTTATTGCCTGTCCTTGTCCGGTGTGTCATTCTGACGATCCGCATGACAAACGGTTACGATCGTCATTGCTTATAGAGACCAAAACGGCCAATGTGGTCATAGACTCGGGACCCGATTTCCGGCAGCAGATGCTCCGGGAGAATGTACTGCATCTGGATGCGATTGTTTTCACTCACGAACACAAGGATCACATCGCCGGCATGGATGATATCCGGGCCTATAACTTCATCCACCAGAAACCCATGGATATTTTTGCAGAGACACGGGTACAACATGCTCTGAAAAGGGAATTTTCCTATATCTTTGCCGAATACAAATACCCCGGAATCCCTCAGGTAAATCTGCATACCATAGAAAACAACAAGGATTTCCATATTAACGGCCTTTCCTTCACCCCCATCCGGGTATATCATTACCGTCTTCCCATTTTCGGTTTCCGTTTCGGAGATATTACCTATATCACCGATGCCAAATATATTTCCGGTGCCGGATTGGAAAAGATGCGCGGAACCCGCATTCTTATCCTCAATGCATTGCGTAAAAAAAGACATCTGACGCATTTCACACTTGAAGAAGCGATGGAGATTGTACGTCTTATCAAACCGGAAACAGCCTATTTTACACACATCTCCCATCAGATGGGATTCTACAGGGAAGTGCAGGCGGAATTACCTGAAAATGTCTTCCTGGCTTATGACGGCCTGTCGTTAACATTATAAATCAGAACATTATGCTACGCTGGAACAACCCGCTTTTTTTGATTCCTTTGATAATCGGACTGACATATCTTATGGCAGGAGTCCTTCTTTGGAGGTTTCCGCCAAAGAAAGTGAACAGTATCTATGGTTACCGAACGCCCAGGTCTATGAAATCCAAGAAAAACTGGGATTTTGCCCAGCAGTATGCTGCTGTTGAACTTATGCGGTGGGGTTTCTTTCTGGCTCTTTTAGGCCTGCCCGGGTTGTTGATCCGGATGGATTACAAAACGGCCATCGTGGTCAGTCTGATCCCTGCCATTGTTGTGATCATTTTCCCGATCCTTCGCACCGAGCGGAAACTGAAATCCATGGACAAAGAAGAAAATCCCTGATTTTACATGAAAAGAAGAGCCCCCAGAAACCGGACCCTCACCCTGACCGACCAAGAAAGGGAAAAATACCGCCGGCAACTGTTAACGCCGGAAGATATCCTACCAGCCGCGCCTGAAGATCTCATCAATAAAACCATCCTGGGAAATCTCTTTGAGGTACTTGACCGGTTACCCAAAGCCTTTGCCGACCTGATTATTATAGATCCTCCCTATAACCTGGACAAGGATTTTCACAATGTAAAATTCAGGTCTTCCTCTTACGAAAACTATATCGGGTACCTTATGATGTGGTTTCCGCAGATAGTCACCTTCCTGAAACCCAACGGGTCCCTTTACCTCTGCGGTGACTGGCGCAGTACGGCTGCCCTGCAGGCCGTGATGGGCGAATATCTTACCATCCTGAACCGTATCACCTGGCAACGGGAAAAAGGAAGGGGCGCCAAAAAAAACTGGAAAAACGGCATGGAAGATATCTGGTTCGGTGTAAAAGATCCCCGGGATTATTATTTTAATGTGGAACCGGTCAAGATAAAACGCAAGGTTATCGCTCCCTACCGCGTGGATGGACAACCCAAAGACTGGCAGGAGACAGGCCATGGCAACTTTCGTATAACCCATCCTTCCAACTTCTGGGATGATATTACCATCCCTTACTGGTCAATGCCCGAAAATACCGACCATCCGACCCAGAAACCGGAAAAACTGATCGCCAAGCTGATCCTGGCAAGTTGCCCGGAAGGAGGCCTGGTCTTTGATCCTTTTCTGGGTTCGGGAACCACCTCGGTGGTTGCCCGGAAACTGGGAAGAAAATATCTTGGCATAGAAATCAATGAGGAATATGCACTATGGGCTGAGAAAAGGCTGGAGCAGGCAGAGACCAACCCATCTATTCAGGGCTATCGCGACGGGGTCTTCTGGGAACGCAACACGCTGCCTCCCCCCAGGAAAAGTTGAGGGCTTTTCACTTATCAGGTAAATCTCCTGACGATCTCCGCCAGTTGAGCCGCCGGCACCACCCCCGGTTGACTGAAAAGCACTTCTCCTTTCCGGAATATCATTAAGGTGGGTACACTTCTGATCATGTATTTCCGAGCTATCGCCGGATTCTTATCCACATCTACCTTCAGAATACGGATCTTACCCCCAAAATGATTCTTTACCTCTTTTAATATCGGAGGCATCATCTTACACGGCTGACACCATTCAGCCGAAAAATCAACCAGTACCGGTATATCACTGTTAATTATATCGTTGAACGAACTCATATCTGCTCCTTTTTACATTTTTTTTCTCATGGGTAACAATAAACATACCTTTCCGGCAAAACTGACAAAAATGCAGGGATGGTCTTTGATCCTGTTACCGTTCCTTCCCGCCAGCTCACAGCAGCAGGCCGTAAGCGATGGGGAGCTGTTCCCGTATCTGAAGAATTACCGGATAAGCCCGGAGGATTATGTAATGTCTGAATTCAGGGAGGAGGATTTTATCAATTCAATCACGGTGGAGAATGCCAACAAAAAGCTGTTTAAAGAACATTCATTTCGCCTGCCAAGCCGACTCATTTCCCTTTCTCAGCGACGGCAAACATATACACTGCAAAAGATGCCAGCCAATGCTCTCCTTCATAGTGACCGCTGGCGATAAAGGGCAGGGTAGCCCGGGCATGTTTTATGGCTGCATGACGCAGGACATCCACCCGCGCATCCTCCTGTGGCAAGACCCGGGCAATCTCCAGCATACACCAGGCCCGGCTCAGGTTAAGACCGTCGAGATGGACGATCTTGGGATCGGATCGGTCGGACACATCAGGTGGAGTCAGGAGATTGACCGGTTTGCCTTCTGCCAGGTCCGGCAGAAAATCATGAAACCATGTTACAAAATCTTTTGGAGAAAGCACTCGCAGCATCAGCGCAGCTTCCTGCAAACTGGGTGAAAGGAAATCATCTCCGCCGGGTTCCCAGCGGGCCGGGATATTCTTATCCTGCAGGAAATAATCCTTACTTCGTTTGATGATCATAGCTTCCAGTGCTTTGTTGCCGCTTTCCCGTGCATAGTCCAGGGCGAAGATCAGTCCGAAAGCCGTATTGGCATGGACTCCCCTGCGTATGGGATAGGTCTGTTTGGGAAGAAAATCGAGATAACGTTGCACAAAGGTCTGGGTCAGAGGTTGCAGGTTGCGGGCCCAGATTCTGCCTTGCGGGTCCTTCCAGGTGTCCAGTTCTTCAGACAGTTTCAGCATCCAGGCCCAGCCGTAAGTACGTTCAAAAGACTTGCGATTGGCTTGTTGCAGGTAAGCCACTTCCCTGCCGATCTTTTCCGGGGTAAAATGGTCATTCAATACTTTACGGATATGTTCAGCCTCAGGCAGTTCAGGGAAAGTCTTCAGCAGTCGCACCATCAGCCAGTGTCCATGCACACAGGAGTGCCAGTCAAAACAACCGAAGAACACCGGATGCAGCACTTTGGGCGGCAACACCTCACTGGAGTCATTCATCACATGAGAAAGTTTATTTGGATATTCCTGCTGAGAACATTTCAGCGCCAGTCCGGCAAAACCGGCAGCCGTTTCATCCGTAAGAACAGGAAAGACTTCATGTTTGTCATTATTTTCCTTTTGGGTGTTCTTCACGGATGATTTACATGCGTCCAGAAAGACAATAACGGAGAGAATCAGCATTACAGAGACAGCAAACTTTGTCATAGCGGTTAAACTTTTGTTGTAAATATTTCATAAAAATAACACAAAAATCCATTATCTTTGCAGCCAATTGCGGTCCAGTAGCTCAGCTGGATAGAGCAACAGTCTTCTAAACTGTAGGTCCCAGGTTCGAATCCTGGCTGGATCACATCCCGCAAATCCCGGCAAAAAGCCCGGGATTTTCTTTTAAAAGGCCCTCAAGCTTGCTTGTAAGGGCCTTTTAAAAGAAAAGACCGTTGACAGCGTAAGCTGTCCGGGATTGGCGGGTTGTAAAAACCCCTTTTTACGGATCACGAAAGTAATCCTGGCTCATGAAATCTTCCTGCCCCGAAGGGCCTTTTAAAAGAAAAGACCGTCGACAGCGTAAGCTGTCCGGGATTGGCGGGTTGTAAAAACCCCTTTTTACGGATCACGAAAGTAATCCTGGCCGGATTACCTTATAAATCATAAGTCATTAATCATATGCTTATTAGTGGCTTTTATTATATGTTACGTACACTTAACTGTTACGTACAATATTACGTACAGATTTGATATTCCATGTATTAGGTCACTTCAATAATCGTATGCTATTTATGCACTAATAATCTGCACCTTATACAGAACCATCAAAATTGTATTCTATAAAATTGATTGCGCTGCAAGATGTCAATTCTATCAAGTTCATTAATCTTTCAGGTGATGGTTGCCCACGGGTTCATTTGTAATACATAATCACATCTGAACAACTTTTCCACATTTTCTAAATGAATAATTAAAATACGTATTGTATTTATTATACTGACTTCTAAGGCATTACTTGTCATTTTCTAATATATAAAAATGATCAACAAATTTTTGATTAACTTTTCAATAATTTATGGTTCAAATGCTTTATAAACTCCATAAGGCAATTTAATTTTGTACTGTTCAACCAAACATGTTAATGTTATGAAAGAAAATGAAGGTGTAATTATTCAAAGGTTGCCACACATAGTTCAAAAG
>JAGGWN010000012.1 GCA_021157415.1 Bacteroidales bacterium
AAAAATGGTCAAAACCCCGTTGTACCGGACGGTTTTTGTTCGGACTGGCAGGTCTTGCATTTTTTGTAACATGCCATTTTCCTGTCATATAAGTAAGATATCCTGCACTTTTCAACACTTCGGCAATAGTAGGAGTATTTGTATTCAGATCCCCCCGGTAACCCGGAAATCCGTAATCCATGTCTGTCATATGGCCAACGCCAGCCTGATAAGGATAGAGTCCTGTCAACAAGGAAGCTCTGGAGGGACAGCAACGGGCAGCATTATAAAAACTTGTAAAACGGATGCCACAGGATGCCAGCTTATCCAGGTTCGGCGTATTTATTTCTCCTCCGTAACAACCAATATCCGAATAACCCAGATCATCTGCCAAAATGATAACAACGTTTGGTGAATTCTTCATATATGTCATGTTTTGGCTTTGGGGAGAATGCCCTGGTTGGAATGATGTTACCCCTAATGATAGCAAAGCTGCAACAATCAGAAAAAGTTTTATATGGTTAAATTTGTTTTTCAAACCGGAATGAAACAGTTTCATTATCTTATTTTTTAGCCAATAATTCAGAAATGGGGATTCTCCTGTATTTAATATCCCGGTAATGATTACTCTCATAAAAAAGAATTACCGTGTCAGGGTTTACTTGGATTAATGCAGAATAAGCAAAAAAACCGTTTACAACCACCTGACTGGCTGTCCAGTTTTTCCCATTATCTATGGAGAAATAGATCCATCCATCTTTTCTTCCTCCGGGAGAAGGTATGCTGAATAATTTAGAAGATGTCAGCTTTCCTTTACTATCTTTTAGTGTAATCATTGACCCGTTGCACGGGGTAACTTTCAAATCAGGTTGAATTTTAAGTTCCGACCACGTCTTACCTCCGTCTGTGCTTTGAGCCAGAAGCCTTCCATCATTTCTGGTTCGTACATTGTAAAGCAGAGAGCCATCGCTCAATTCAGTCACCCTTGCTTCACAAGAGAATTTACGGGGTTCACCCTCAGCGATCTTTACAAAATTCCAGTTTAAACCATGATCCTCACTGTACCAAACACCAATTTTTTTCCGTATGACTTTACCCATATATTCTCTTCTAATACCACCCGGTAGGATCAATCTGCCGGCGTATTCCTTGCCGGTTAATTGTCTTCCTTCGGATGATCCGTAATGGGGAAGGTCTTCATTATTATCCAAGGGTATTACTAAAGGAGTGCTCCAGGTTTCCCCTCCATTATCACTAAACACCATGTACTGACGTGCAAAGGCTTCTCCTTTAGCCTGCATTTCCATTATAGCAGGCAGTGATGCTTCATGGCCTCGTCCGTGGGCTTTGGTATAATCCCATCTGTACACTATATACTTTACTATGAGCCGGTCTATCGATGCATCATAAACCATTCCATGGCTTTGAACTGAAAAATTACCATGTTCAGCAATTAAAACCGGTGAAGACCAGTGTATACCTGCGTCATCTGAATACCGGATGACAAGATCCTGCCCGGAGCGTTCCGGCCATTCAAGTTTATTTCCAGCCTGACAGCATACTACTATTCTTCCTTTTCTGGTTTGTACCACTATCGGTTCACGAAAACACTGATATGCATTACTTACAGGGGTCCCATCAAGGTGATCCGGGACTTTTGTCTCTTTTGCTGCAAATAGTGTCTTGGCAACTGGCATGTTATTTTCTCTTATGGATTGCGCACAAAGGGCACTTCCCATAGTAAAGAATAATAATATTCCCAGGAAAAAT
Source organism: Bacteroidales bacterium (assembly GCA_021157415.1). Classification (GTDB taxonomy): domain Bacteria; phylum Bacteroidota; class Bacteroidia; order Bacteroidales; family VadinHA17; genus DRPN01. The sequence goes on from JAGGWN010000012.1 coordinate 1,750, forward strand.
GTTCTATTCATTTTGTTCTTAGTTGATAATATCGTCAATATTGACTTTTTGAAATACTAGATCTGCCATGCTGCCTTCATATAAAATTCCAATGGTTTTTTCATTAATTTGGGTCATGGAGGAGTAACCTCGTCCTCTCCCCGGATCAATTAAAAGCCAGTACTTCTGCGGCCATGTCATTCCATCGTCCAGACTTGCCTTGATAGTCATGGAATCTCTTGCTACGCTGCTGTTGGGATTGGAAAAAAGGACAACGCTTTGGGTGTTTCCGTGAACCTTAAAATTCCCTTTTATAAGGCTTGCATTACATCTGGGTTCAATTAATGCGTTGCGGGAAGTAGGATGTACATTCCATGTAGCTCCAAGATCCTTTGTGATGTATGCAGAACGTAAGCCCTTATTGTTATCTCGCATATTCAGCATAAGAGACTTATCGTTGAGTTCAATAACCTGAGCTTCTGTAGTATTAGGTTTTGCACCTGTACCAATATGCCAGCTATTCCCGTGGTCTTTGCTCCACAGTATTGTAGAATAAGGCATTTTGGTGCTGTCCTTAAACTGTGCAGGAAAAACAAGGACCCCATCACTGGTGGTTATCCCTTTGCCAGGACCCTGGAGCAAAAGATACCATTCCGGTTTTTTAACCTGCGGAGTAATATTGACAGGTTCAGACCAGTTTTTACCTTCATCCTGTGAGTAAACCATCATCAACTGGCCTGTTTGTTCCGGTTTCATTCCGGGACCAGATGCCGTCCATATTCTTTTTCCCTGCTTACCGTGAGCCCATAATGCGGCAACCCAGATGTCCCCCGTTTCATTATCTACGAGAATCGATGGATCACCGACACCATTCTGCTCTTCAGGCAATCCCCCCCATTTGTCCATATCCATAATTATTTTCATGGGTTCCCATGTTTGTCCTCCGTCAATACTTCTGCTCATACCAATGTCTATATCTCCCTGTAAATCTGATGAACTGTTTCTGCGAACATCATATACAGCGATAAGATTTCCTTTGGTGGTGGTAGTAATTGCAGGAATTCTGTATGTATCAACACCGTCTTCACCATGTTTCTTAAATATCATTGGGGATATGCTCTTAGAGGGATACTTTTCTACGGGTGGATTACAGGAGCTAACAAAAAATATCAGGACATAAATACTTGCTTTATATATTGATTTACATTTCATAATATTTTATTTTAATGGATTACTGTAATTATCATTTGACACAGAACGGATCCAGTCAATAAACAAGCCGGCAGTGTCTATTTCTTTTGGATCGGCCACAGATCTGAATCTAATATAGGAAATCCCTGTCTTTGTTTCGTTGTGTAGCTTCAGGTCAGTTAGAAAAACATCATCGCACATAATTCGGCAATTAGATTTATCGAGGTTCCAGCTAAGTTCCATTTCATGCCAAGTTCCATAGGGAATAAACCGAAACTTTCCTTTTCCCAATACCGTGGTGAACATTGCAGTTTTTTCACCATCAGGATCATTGGGATGTCTGTAGTGATCTGTAAGCGAGATTGCGGTACCTTTTGAATACGGAAGAACTTTTAAACGAATTTTTACATATCCTCTCCTGCCCATGGGAAAATTCCACACAGCCCCATCGCCAGGTATATTGGCAAATTTCTTACGTATATGAAGCACTTTCCCTCCTGTAGCTTCAGGGTCTTCCAACAATTCCGGCCCCAGAGTCCTCCATGGCTTTTTTGTAAGTTTAGTGAAAGTATAGCAACACCACTTTTCCAATCCTTTTGAGAAATCATCCTGTTGTGATGTTTCGTATAACCAGGAAGGATCAACCAGAAAGATCACGCGGCCTCCCCCTTCTTCACCCTGCCCGCTGACAAGGATTATTTTTCCTTCTTTGGCACATGCCATATTGGGATAAGCCAGTCCCAAATCTCCGCCTTTTATATTTATCTGATCATTCCGTGTAGGCATTCTGGCAATTTCCCTGAAACCCCGCCAGGTTTTCCCGTCATCTTCCGAAATAGCCAGGTGTAAAACCTCCCGATTTGTATAAATTCGTCCGAAAGTTTTGATATCACTATCTACGGCATTACACCAGGCCAAGATGATTCTCCCGTCAGGTAATCTCAATAAACTGGCGGGGGAATTGGAACTGTGGAAGAAAGTCTGAGTTCCCTTGCTCCAGGTTTCCCCTTCATTATCTGAAAATGAATGATATAAATAACCTGTCTGGGTGCGGCAAAGCATCCACAGTTTTCCATTATGTAACTGAATAAGTGTAGGTTCAACACAACCATAATTATTTCCGTTGTAGTTTTTATACACCGGCGCATTTATCATACTATTTGATGCTATCCAGGTTTTACCCAAATCGTCAGAATAAACAGCCGTGGTAGAAGAACTGCCAAAAGGGGCCGTAAGGGACCGCAGGCGACGGTGAAATGCAAACACCAGCCGGCCGCTACGGGTTTGAATAAACCCTCTGATCGCACCTATCCAACCGTCTGCTGCTTTAGTCATACCAACTGCAGAGCTATGCGGTTTTAAAATAGTGTGAAGAACATCATTACTTTTCCGTTTAAATACCAGAAGGTGTACATTTCCGTCTTTATCTATCAGCGTACGGCGAGGATATTGCCAAATAACAGAATCTTCCAGTTCCAATACAGGGTCCTGCCAGGAATATCCTCCATCTAGTGATGTCATAGAGAGCACTTTGGGGCTGTATCTGTTAGGCGCATAATATATTTTAATCTTACCATCTGTGAAGACCTGGACAGTAGCTTCGTTCATGGGAGATTCCCGTAAATATACAGGTTGGTTACTTCCTTGTTGCGAAGGATAACAGGTTTTCAAATCATAAACTTCCCCTGCAGAAGGAATATTTTTCTGGCAAAAAGCAGACAATAAGCCTACCCCTGTGAACAAAAGGGATAAACCAGCCACCCTGAAAATATTTTTTAATCCTTTAAGCATCGTTTTTTAATCATCCTTCATTTTTCACCCTTCAACATTCCACGACCATCGTTCCTCACGCCCTGCTCATCTGGCGGGGAACTGAAATGTCGGTTTCAATGATTTTTTTTAACATCAAAAGCATCAACTTTTCTTTTATTTTACAGTACTCCGGGTCATCCCACAAATTTTTTATTTCGTGAGGATCTGTTTCGAAATCATACAATTCACCGTAATCCTTACCTGAATATACTGTTATCCTGTATCGGGGTGTTACCAGGGTACGTAATTTTATTCCAAGATAATCTTCATCTTCTTCAATCAAAGCTGTAGTATCTGCAAGGGTTCCTTCTCCATTACAAACGGGGAGTAAAGATTTACCGGGTAATGGGGGCAAAGCTTTTTCTGTCTCAGGTTTTAAAGGAATCCGTCCCTGTGGTTCAGGTACTCCGGCCATGCTCAGAATCGTTGGGGCAATATCAATATATTGCACGGGTTTCTCATATCTTACATTTCTTTGAAAACCGGAAGGCCAGTAAATAATAAAAGGAACACGGATAACCTCATCATAATGGTATGGTCCTTTTCCCCAAAGGCCATGATTCCCAAGGCATTCTCCATGATCGGCCGTAAAAATTACAATGGTGTTTTTCTGAAGACCTGTTTTCATGAGGGTGTTCATTATTCTGCCAATTTGATCATCCACGAGTGTAATTAATCCATAATAATGTACCACGATTTCACGGCGGTAAGGCATGGAAGCTTTCATAGGGTCCAGCTTGTTCCCACTGGTTGTTAATGCGGAATCATACATTTTCTTAAAATATGGAGGTAATTTGCTAAAATCAGGTGGGAATCCAACAGGATCTGCAATTTTATTCGTGTCATACAAATCGCAATAAGGTGCTGGTGGCGCAAAGGGCGGATGTGGATCGGGAATAGAAACCATCAGGAAAAACGGACGTTTATCCTTTTTTTGCTCAGCTTTTTTCTTTATAAATGAAATCGTTTTATTCGCAATCCATGTAGTTGGATGAAGTGAATCCGGCAATGCCCATTTGTATGAATTTCTGTTATACAGGTCAGCTGCCCTGGTTTTCGGGGTTAATGATGTCTTATTTATGAATAGTTTAAATGCTTCGGGATGCTTCTTTTTAAGCCAGTTATAATAATCTCCATAAGTATTATGGCCGTGTCCGTTTAAAAAGTCTATGCTCCCGAAACCGTAATAAGGCAACTTCAGTTTTTTTATCTTCCCCTTTCTCCATAACTGTCCATTTTCCTGTAAAACATCCGGATCGAAATGTTTTGCAATATACTCATCGGATTCTCCTGTCGGGTTTACTGAGCCCTGAAAGTGGGGTTTCCCTACATAATGAGTCTGGTATCCTGCACGCCGAAGTGCTTCAGAAAATGTCGGGATTCTTTGACCCAGCGGAATCCCATTCATTCTAACTTTATGACCACGGGGTGTCAATCCGGTGATCAGTGTTGCCCGAGCAGGCATACACAGCGGTTCGCTGGTATACATTCGGGTAAAAACAATACCATTTTTTGCCAAATGATCCAGATTAGGGGTTTTTACCACCTTATTTCCTGCGTAACCTAAAGCATTAGGATTAAACTGATCTGTTATAATGAACAGGATATTGGGGCTGTTCGAACCTACAGTCGTGTTATAAACATTAATTGACTGGGAATTTATCTTTGCCTTATTTAATTTTATTTTCCATCCCGTCAAGAAAGATCCTGCTGCCAACACTGATATTATAAGAATATAATATACCTTATTCATCTCCGGGGTACTTCATTGATTAATGCTAATGAATCAATCTCTTTCATTGTAAAGCGAATACTTACGATGCTATGTTCTTCCCCTTCATTTACAACAGCATAAGTGGTTGAGACAAAAGTCCCGTCGGGGAGTAATTCGAGGCCTGAATAGCCACAGTCAGCATTTGGTTGTTTATGGTCTAGTAGTCTTACAATATACTGACCGAGTTTGTGGTGAATAATATCATTGAAGGTACCCACCCAGGCAACAAAATCTCGATGATACCGTCCATCATACTCATTTTTCCTTTTACTGAAGAATGCTATTTCTGTGTCCCTGCTTTCCAGATTCCATTTACCTTTAATATCCCTTATTGTTACAACCAGTCTTCCATCCGGAGCATACCTGGCATTGTGCCTGTCTCCGGTCAGCCCCAAAGGTAGTTCCTCCATGTCAGACCAAGTCTCACCTTCATCATCACTGGTCATATACAGACTATTATACTTGCGGCTGTTTTCACGCATCAGGCAAAGTAATTGTTTCCTATCAGGTGAACGGATTACACAGGGTTCACAGGGTTGTGCTCCAGGAAAATCCGGATGATGACCAATATATACAGGTTTACTCCAGGTAAGCCCACCGTTTTTGGTTTCAATTTTAACAATGGATAATATTTTCGGCTGATTATTAAAACGGTCATGATATAATGCCATGTAATGCCCCGGTTCAGGTAATCCGAACTGATTGCGTATTTGTATTACTGACATTGGTGGAGCATATCCTCTATATTTCTGACCTGGATAAACAGGTTTAAAAGGGGTCCATGTCTTTCCCTGATCCTCAGAAATAGAAGTCATAATATAAGGCGTTACAACAAAAATGATAATCCTTTCCTTACCTTCGGCATCCCTAAAAAGATGCAAAGTTGGTGCATAATGGTCCCCAATGAAATTTTCAGGGGTAGTCAATCGATCACTCCAGGTGTATCCTCCATCTGTACTTTTTTTCAGGATAGTGTTGGGGTGTCCATGCCCTTCGGGATATCCAACGATAATTGTTTTATCATCGCTGAGCAATACTGTATTGGGTTGACCAAGGTATTGTCCGGGAATTTTTTCAACAACGGTTTGTCTCCCTTTCTGAGTTGATAAGTCTAGATATGTTATTTCACTATGGTTTTCAAAACGGGAATTAACAGAACAATTGACTGACAATACAAAAAAACAGATTATGACATATAATAACCTCATCATCCATTATTTATCATGTAAACTGTAGTTTAAAATATAGTCCCAAAAATATTCCGGATATTTCCATTGGAAGGCAGAATCCTTATTATAACTTCGATCCGGATATGCCTGATTCACTGAGTTAACCTCTTGTGTGAATTTTTCCAACATTACTTGATCAGCCAAAGGATCTGCTGTTTCTCCTTGCCAAAATGCAAGCTGAATCTTCAAATCCTCAAGAATATCCTTATAATCAGGATTATCTGAAAGGTTATACCACTCATACGGATCATATTTCAAGTCATACAGTTCGAACTCCGGGGGAGTTCGCCATCTTTCGTAGGCTTTCTGCACAAAATCAGGAGCTTTACCCAATTCATCCTCATTTGTGCCACCGGCAAAGTGCACTCCTATTTGATGTACATAATAATTGTATTTCGGATTTTCCATTCCAGGAATCAGATTATGGATTAATTTATACCGATTATTCCGTACGCTTCTTTTCGGGAAGTAAAAAAATGCGGCAGAACCGGATCCGTCGGCAAAGAGGTACTCCCTCCATTCCGGTACGGAATCTCCTTTAATAATAGGTAAAAAGGAAAAACCGGGGAGGTCGTCAGGGGTTGGAATATTAGCTGCATCCAGCAAAGTGGGCAACAGATCAATCGTGGAAATCAATTCACTTCTTTTTTGTCCTTCAACCATGTGGCCGGGAAATGATGCAATCATAGGAATCTTCAGACCTCCTTCATAATTACTGCATTTTCCCCTGGAAAATTGAGCCCCATGATCCCCGAGGAAAATGACCAGAGTATTCTCTGCTTTTCCGGATGCATTCAATTTGTCCAGAAGCTTACCGATATAATAATCCAGGCGGTTTACGCAGTTATAGTAATTTGCTGTGAAATTTTTCAAACGGGGACTATTTACCCCGACCCATGGCAACGGCCCGGGAACATCAGTACTATCTAAGGGATTCGACGGGATTCCATCCACTTGTTTCAGCAGTGGGAAGTGTGTATCCGGAAAATTTACCATTATAAAAAACGGTTTTTCTGTAGAACGCATAAATGTATCGGCATAAGCGATATAATAGGGAAGATTCTTTCTGGCAAAGTTTGCTCCTTTGATCGGGTGCTCATCAAAGGGGATTGCCGATTCGGGATTCACATGGATCTTTCCCAAGCACATGGTGCGATAACCAGCCTCCCTCATATACAGGGACAGTGTTTTAAAAGATTGATACATCCGGTATTTATGTGTTGCCAAGCCGATTTGTCCGTTCTGATGGGGGTAGAGCCCTGTGAAAATCGTAGAACGGGAAGGACTGCAAACCGAATAGGTTACAAATGCATTTTCAAAAAGGACACCTTGGGATGCCAGACTGTCCAGGTGGGGTGTGGTGACATGAGTATTTCCGTAACACCCCAGATCAGGACTTTGATCCTCCGAAACGATCAAAAGGATGTTGGGTTTTGCAGGATTATTTTTGTATTTCGGAACCTCCCTGCATCCTATAAATATTAAAAGGACTGATGATATTACTACAAGGAAAATAGGATGTTTCATTCGTTTTATTATTTTATTTTTATATGTTTTGTAAAGAAAATACTTTATTATCTTCTTTTTTTAAGAATAGCCATTCCAATGAAAATTTTGCTAGTTTAACATCCTTGTGATCATTGGCTTCTTAGAACAGACCAATTGTGCCATCGGATATTTCAACCACCTGTGCCTCATTCCCATAGCCTTTCATCCCATCCCGTGGTATACGCTCACTAAGTTTCCAGGTGATTCCCTTGTCATCGCTGTATGCAACACGGTTTCTCCATGTTCTCCCTCCTTTTCCATCAGGAATTGTTTCGTATAACGGAAAAATAATCCTGCCTTTAAATGATTCACTTGACAATTGTATTCCCCTTCCCGGACTACCCACTGAGATTGCATCGGTGTCCCTGATCTGATGGGTGATATCCAAAGGATCAGACCAGAATATACCATCATCATCACTGTATTTAAGCAAGCTCTTTGTATTATAAGGTCCGTCATAACCCTTATGGGCCATCTTAATCCAGCCTGAGTTGCAGGCATGATAACCATACGGGAACCTTTGATACATTAACAGGATTTTTCCGGATTCAAAAACCACCACGCATGGATCATTTAATAAATTTTTACCGTCTTCTGCAACGACAATAATCTTTCCCCATGTTTGCCCGTTGTCTTTGCTTCTTCTTAAGACAATGTCATTTTGTGCGTGGTCAGAAAGGTCAATTCTTCTCTCTGCAAAAGCAAGTAAGGTTCCGTTTTTAGCTGTGACCAAAGCCGGGATTCTGTAACCATATTTATCTCCGGTTACTTTATTGTATGAATAAACTACTGTTCTCTTTATTAACAAATTTTCATTGCTTAGAGCTATAAGAAAACGAGGGGAAAGCAAAAGTAACCCTATTAATAATAACCAAGTTCTTATTATCATCCTGGACTTTCTTATTTTAAATATTTCAAAATAATAACCTGTATTCTTAATAAACCGTATTTATTATTAAATAACTGTAAAAAATCAGGGGAATATATAACTCCCCTGATTAAACTAAAACCTATAATCTATATACCTAGTAACCATCTGTTTGTACCAATTCCGGATTAACGGCAATTAAATCATCGTGTATAGGCCAATAAATATATCTTAAATCCGTCCCTCTGTTAGCAAAATAATTAGGTACATACTGAGGTACTTTGTTCGCACGGACCAGATCTTCCCAATGTTTGTTTTCATAACATAATTCCCGTGCTCTTTCGATAAGTATCTCTGTGGCAAGTGAGGCCTGATCTGTAGCTCCTGTATAATCACCTATACCGGCACGATTCCGGGTTTTGTTCAATTCTGTTACTGCTGCCGCGGTTTGTCCAAGAACATTTAATGCTTCAGCTTTCAGAAGGATCATATCTGCATAACGATAGATTGGAATATCATTATCAAAATACCTATTTCCTTCGAACCACTGACCGATAAATTTGCTGCAAACCCATGCTGTTGTGTCATAAGGCGTAGCATCATAATTTACCGCATAACTACAGTTAATGTCTTCCCTTATATCTCCGGGATTCTGATGATAGTAGTTCAATAAATCCTGACTAAAAGTTACTCTGTTTAAACCATTATCACCAGCGTGTGGAACTGAATCCAATCCACTTAAAGGAACGCCGTCAATCCGAATCGAATATCCACTGTAAAAGTTACTCCCTGATTCGTCTTTGTCCCAGTGTGTTGCAAAGATAATTTCATCATTCTCTTTTGTGTTGAACACATCAAAATAATTGGGTATAAGACTGCAGGTCCCAGTAGCATCCAAAGCATCGATAGCGTCCACAGCTGTTTGTATATCAGAATTTCCACCACCTAGGACTGTCCCTGACCACATGTAGACATCTGCTTTTGTTGCATAGGCAGCAGGCTTTGACAAACGAACCCGTGAATTAATCCCATCTGATGAGAAGAGATCAATTGCCTGATCGATGTCGGCTTTTATCTGTGTCATGATATCATTGACAGAAGTTCTTGGGAGATACTCGGAAGGTGGTGCCTCAGTAGGCTCAAGCACAAGCGGAACATCCTTCCAGATCTTAATTAACCGGAAATATACCAATGCTCTCATAAGATAAGCTTGAGCAAGAATATCATCCTTTTCATTATTATCAATGAAATCAATGTCGGGAGCATATTTAAGCAGTAAATTACAGTGATGTATGACCGTATAGTTACTTTTCCAGTTTGTGTGCGAGCTTTGTGAAGTAAGCGTATGAAAATGTTCATTGCCCAGGTTGGGAGCTTGTTGGCCATTCACAATTAATTCAGCTCTGTTCTCTGAATATACTGCCGTATTTGTCAGGCTTCTGTAGCTGGCATAGATGCCGGTCAGATATCCCCTGACATCATCCGCTGTATTCCAGTAAGAGGCCGAGGTAATCTCAGAAACGGGACTAATGTCCAACTGTTTCTCGCAGCTACTCCAAATAAACATCAGAGCAGTCATACCTATTAATAATAGACTTGTTTTTTTCATATCATTTTTTTTTCAGGATTTAGAAGTTCAAACTGATTCCGGTACTGATAGTAAGAGGTATCGGATACATATAACGATCTACTCCATCCAATTCTTCCGGATTTCTTCCTGGATACTTCGTTAAATAAGCGAGATTATGACCTGTAACGTATATGTTAACATCTTCTAATCTCAGGTTATGAAGCAGGCGTTGAGGGAGTTGATAAGCCAGATACAATTCACGAATGCACAAAAAATCACCCTTATAGTAAAAGTAAGAGTTTGTTCCGGGTTTGTCATAATTTGTATGACCATTCAGGTCAGCATATGTAAACCTCGGATAATCCGTAACATCTCCTTCCTGCATCCATGAGTTTTTTATTTCTACTCCTATCCTGTCTTCTCCCTGACATTCGGCGAGTATCCGGACATGACCGTAGTCATAAATGGTATGCCCCAAAGCCCAATCTGTTACCAGGCGTAAGGTAAATCCTTTATATTTTAATGTATTGGTTAATCCTCCGCGATGATCAGGTAGTTTATAACCGACAAACTGACGGTCTGCATTTTCGATAAGCCCGTTGCCATCAACATCTTTCCAGCGTGTATCACCAGCTTGTTTGGGAGCATGAGTTTTTGTTTGCATGTCTACCGTAACAGCATTCCATGCAGCAGCATCCGCAGTAGTAGAAAATACCCCATCCCATACATTTGCATACATGGCATCCGGACGTTCTCCTTCAGCATAACCGCCAACAAAAGTATATTCACCAGTACTTGGATCAAAATGTTCAAACCCTCCATCCCTATTCTTAGGCTTCCCATTATCGGGTAATTCACCTACAGTTCCGCGGTTATAGCTCCAGTTCAAAGAGATATCCCATCTTAATTTATCATTTGCAATGGGTGTATAGTCCATTTCAGCTTCGAAACCACGATTTATAAATGAGCCAAAATTAGTTTTAATAGAAGTAAACCCTGTAAATGCTGGGAGATCTTTATTATATAGTCGATCATACGAAGTTTTGTGATAATAATCAAGGATAATCTTCAGGTTATTATTAAACAAACCCATATCTACACCCGCATCATATGAAGAGGTTGATTCCCATATGAGATCATAATTTGGCAGGGTGGTGTTTAAAACCCCTGCTTGACCGTCGTATTGATAGGTAGCATTGTATCTCCCCTGTGTATCAAATATGTTAATGTTATTCTTACCGGTGAGTCCCCAACTTCCTCTAAGTTTTAACATGCTGATTGCATTGGATTTCCAGAAATTTTCCCTGTGGATATTCCAACCGGCAGATACTCCTGGAAAGTACCCCCACTTGTTGTTTTCGGAGAAATTGGCAGCACCATCAATACGCATACTTAAACTAAGCATATACTTTTTGTCATAGTCATAGTTTACACGTCCAAACCAACTTTGAACTGCTCCTAGGTCAAGGTATGAGTATGCGGTAGCATTTTCGTCTGAAGCGGCGTTTAGTGTTGGTATCAAATCTGTGCTTGCTCCGTTAGCGCTACTGGTAATATCATAGCTGTAATCGTTAATAAATGAAGTTCCCAGAATAGCATTGATCCCGTGAACGCCAGCTAGTGTTTTGTTATAGGTAAGTGTAGCATCAAACTGTGTGTTCATGGATGCTGAGTTATACGCTGCAGCCGAGCGTTGAGTACTATATGCACTTGCTTTGTTAAAAACGCCTCCATTATAATCAGTTCTGTTGAGAGCAATAAAAGGTCGGAATACCAAACCGTCTACTATGTTCCATTCCAAATAACTTGAAAGCATTAGCCTTCCATAATAATACCCGCGCTCTGTTACCTGATCCCAATACTCAGGATTTGGTTTGCCTCCATTTCCGGGATCCAGGCCTATAATATTGCGGTCTACCGTATCGTCGAATTTATAATAGCGAATAGACGTTGGAAGCCTTCCAGACCTTTCAAACCATCGATATCCGGATCCATCTCTACCAAAATCTTGATCTAATAATTGATAGGAAGTACTGACCCCGGCTTTGAGTTTTTCACTGATCTGATAATCACCATTGGCAGTAAAACTGACCCGCTGATAGGAGGTAGAAGGGGCAACGCCGTTATTATTATAGTAGTTCAATGACGAGTAATATTTTAATTTGTCGGTTCCCCCCGAAATACTCATATCTGCATTTTGAGCATATCCATTCTGAAACACCTTGTCTTGCCAATCTACCGGTTCCCAAGCAAGTTCTCTACCTGTAACAGGATCAGTAATGGTCATATATGTACTTGGCAGAACGCCACCAAAATAGGCTCTTACATCATCTGCATATTGCAGAGAAGCTCTTGAAGAAGGGGTGTTTCCTGTCCCGTACCATTTCGAGTTTTCAAGCATTCCTGCATAGTCCGCTGTCCATCCGTCAACCTTACTGGCTCTGGCTATTCCTATTCGGGCGTAATACATTTCATCCTTAGGAGAAAGGAAGTCTTGTTTATACCTGTTAGCGCTTGAATACTGCCGGTTATACTTAAAATTGAATTTCGCTTTGCCCGTTTTTCCGCGCTTGGTTGTAATAATAACAATACCATTAGCAGCACGTGCACCATACATTGCTGTTGATGCAGCATCTTTAAGAATGTCAATCGATTCTATATCATCAGGATTGATGTCATCCATATCACTGCGTACGATTCCATTAATAATATATAATGGATGATCGTTTGTCGGATTGGTATCAGTCCCTCCACGAATCCAGATTTTCGGACTGGCAGTTGGCCTGCCGTCGGTCTGAACAATATTTACACCAGATATTTTTCCGATCAGGGCTGTAACTGGTGAAGAGGCTACGGGAACATTCTTTATAGACTCTTCGGTAACCTTAGATACGGAAGTAGTTACGGTAGCTCTGGACTGGGTCCCATACCCGACAACGACCACTTCATCCAGCTTTTCTGTACTCACCGATAAGGTAACATTGATAACTTTTCGACTGCCTACTCTTACTTCTTGGGTAACATAACCCACAAAAGAGAATACCAATACAGAATCCGCATTTGACAATTTGATCATGTAATTACCATTTGCATCGGTAATCGTACCCCGCTGTGTACCTTTTACCAATATGGTTACTCCCGGTAACGTATTCCCCTCTTGGGAAGTTACGGTCCCGGTAATCGTTACTTCCTGGGCTACGGCCCATGGAATAACAAGACAAATCAGGAAAACGCTTAGCAACAAGCGCCTGTGCCAATTCCTTAAATTCAGAATGTTTTTCATAAGCATTGTTTCTTGGTTAAGTTAAGGATATAATATATGAATATAAAAAGATAGATAGGTTAGGTCTCCAAATTTTATTAAGCCTGTATTATCTCACCATTTCCCACTTTTTAAAAGAATTACAGCTACCCCTATGATTATGATCAATATAATTGCCAGGGCATATAAAAACTTTTCAAATCTCTTAATTTTTATTATTTTATTTTCATCAACTTTTTTAAAATCAAACATTTTGTTTATTTTTATAATTCAAAGTTGTCTCTTTATTCTTTTTTAATAGTCATAAAATGTACCGGGATTTTATACTTATGTAAACAGTTGAATAGATATGATACTTTTTTTTATCATTATGTACAAAATATTAAATTATAACAGATATTATATAACAGGCTTGAACCAACTACCTGCAAAAACACAAATCCGGCAGGGAAGAAATACGGAAAGTTTATGAAACCAAAAGTGCGAAACTCAGGCTGAAAAATCCATTTGCCATGTACAGATTGAAAAAAGGAACTAAGAAGATATATTTACTACAAAAGTCTTATAGTGTTGTTTTTTGTACTCACTGGGAGTTTGATTAAATAATTTTTTAAAACACCGATTAAAATAAGAACGGTTATTAAAACCCACTTTGTACATTACTTCTGAGACATTGGATCCTTCATTTTCCAAGAAGTATGCAGCCCGCTTTATTCGTATTGTGGTAATAAATTCACTTGGGGACATTCCGCTCAGGGTCCTGAGTCTTCGATACAATTGTACACGGCTTTCAAACATTTCGCCGGCAAATTTCTCTACTGAAAACGCATCATCTTCCATATGTTCTTCTATAATTCTGACAGCCTTCTCCAGATATTGCTGGTCAATGGTCTTTACCTCCACGTCTTTGGGTTTTAAGGATATCTCTTGTACCAGTTTTTCCCTGATTCGCTCCCTCTGTTTCAGAATGTTTTGTATTTGTATAATAAGGTGCCCTAAATGAAACGGCTTGGTAATGTAAGCATCTGCTCCGATCTTTAGTCCCTGTAACCGGTGTTCGAGAAACGTCTTAGAGGTAAGAAGAACTACCGGAATATGATTTGTCCGGACATCTGTTTTCAGTTTCCGGCATAACTCTATCCCATCCAGCACAGGCATCACAATGTCAGAAATGACAATATCCGGTGGAGTACGATAGATCAGTTTTAATGCTTCTTTCCCGTTACATGCAACTTCAATGGTAAAATATTCCCCAATGTTTTCCTTTAGATAATTCAACACATCTGCATCATCTTCGACTATCAATACGGTTTTATCAAAATCCGGAATGATATATCCTTTAGAGACCGCCACTTCTCCGGACAGACCATCCCTGACTTCTTTCCCTCCAGTTTCCTTATATCTTAACCCCGGATTAACAACAAATGACGTCTGAACAATCTCCTCCTCCGTATAATGGATCTTTTCCCCGGGAAGATAAAGGTAAAAACAGGTTCCCTTATTTTTTTTGCTTTTCACTAAAATTTTGCCATGGTGCATCTCAACAAGACTCTTTACAAATGAAAGCCCTATTCCTGTCCCTCCCGAATTAATTTGTACAGGATCTTCCACCTTATAAAAACGGTCAAAGATTTTACTAATTTCCTTTTCCGGGATTCCAACTCCTGTATCGCTGACAGTTATACAGACAAATTTTCCAGTAGTTATCTCATTATCCCCCAATATTTCCTGTAATGATTTTTCCTTTTCAGTAAAACACGTTTTAATCCGAACAGTAATTTCATCACCCGCTAATGTATTCTTAAAAGCATTGGACAAAAGATTGTACAGGATTTTTTCCAGCTTATCGCGATCATATAGGCAAATGATCTTCTTTTTGGAAGTAATTAGTCTGTAGTTGATCTTGTTTTGACGGGCTAATACTGAAAACATGTCCATAACACTTTTAACCTCTTTCAAAATATCATCCTTAGACACCTCCAGCCTGAGGCCTCCTTTATCTATTTTACTAAAATCCAGTAATTGATTGATTAACCTATGTAATCTTTCAACATTTTTTTCAATGATACGAAATTCATTTTTATGTTCTTTAGGAATAATCTTACTTTCAAGAAGCTTTTGGACAGGAGCATAAATTAATGTTAAAGGCGTCCTGAATTCATGGGACACATTCGTAAAAAACCTGAGCTTCATCTGATTCAACTCAATATTTCGTTTTTGTTCGGCTCTTTCCCTCTCTATTTCCTCTTTTAACTTCAATCGCATGAATGTAAGTTTTCTTGCATATAAATAAGCTATAACACTTAAAATACCATAAAGAACAAGAGCCATCCTGGAACGCCAGAATGGAGGAACAATCCGGATGGTTAGTAATTCTTTCGGAGGATCATTTATTGTGTTTCCGTATTTTACGCGAGCCTGTATAACATACGTTCCGGGTTTCAGATTCGGATAGTTTATATCCTGATTTCTTAACTCAACATTATGCCAACGGGTATCCAGATTTTCAAGCATATAGGATAAATGATAAGCTCCTGTCGTCAGTATCGGGAGAACATTTATTTTCAGAGACAAGGAATTATAATGATAAGGAAGACGAATCTCGGACATAAACATAACGGAACGATCAAGAAATACTTTCTTCCCCAATTTCTCTCCGGCATGTAAACTATGTCCGTTCACTTTTATTTCCGAAACAATAATCCTGGGATGTATCTCCGGTTTTTTTATTTTTTCCGTATTAAAAAATATCAACCCGTTTACACTTCCGAAATAAATTCTGCCGTTCCCCGTTTTACAGGCTGCATTCAGATTAAACACACTACTAAGCAATCCATTATTTTCATTATAATTAATGAATGTTTCTGTATGGGGATTAAATCTTGACAAACCGTTAGATGTACTAATCCATAGAACTCCGGCATCATCCTCAATAATACCTTTTACAACATTATTGGCCAGTCCGTCTGACTTCTGATAATGTTTAAAGATTGGTTCTTTTTTAAGCTTTTCTTCCACGGACAAAAGATTTAATCCACCTCCCAGCGTCCCGATCCACAGATTGCCCTGACGATCCTCATAGATCGTATATACACTGTTGTTTGATAATGAAAAAGGAGTTCCGGTACTTCGGTAATGGGTAAATTTATCTGTACGCTTGTCAAGCCGCTCCAGACCTCCTCCATTGGTCCCGATCCATAAATAATGGTCATCATCTTCGTATAGGGCACGAATGTCTTCAAAAGAAAGAGAATTCAGATCAGACGGGTCATGCTTATAATGTTTAAATGTATAATTCCGGAGATCCATCTTATCTAGCCCCATATAAGTCCCAATCCAGAGAGTTTTCTCATCTTTGCTCAGGCAAAGACTCCATATATCATTATTGATCAGACTGGAAGAAGAATCGGGAAAATGTTTGAAATGGATGAAACGGTTCCTCGCCGGATCAAAATAATTCAATCCTTCTCCGACCGTTCCTATCCAGATTTTTCCGTATTTATCTATAGCAATGGTTTGTACCGTATTGCTACTGATGGATGAAGGACGGTTATGGTCATAAGTATAATTTATAAATTGATTTGTCTCGGCGATATATTTCGATAGCCCCCCTCCCCAGGTACCTATCCAGATATTTCCTTTTTCATCCTCAGAAATGGTTTTTACTACATTGTTTGGCAGACTATTGACATTAACAGGATTATGCCTTAATCCAGAAAATATTTTTGACGCGTTAAGAATTCTCCCAACACCTTTGTTATTGGTGGCAAATAAAATTGTACCGTCATCCATATAAGTAATTGAATTAATAGCATTGGCAAAGATACTTTCCGGGTCCAAATTATTATGCATATATCGTACGAACGCCAAATGTTCAATTCCTGAAACAAATTGATTATAAGAAACAAAGTTTATCCCCCCACCAATTGTTCCTATCCATATATTTCCCTCCGTATCAGAACACAACGAATAAATATCATTATTCGACAAACTTGCACTGTTTTCCGGATCATTTTCATAATGAACAATGTTTACAATTCTCCCGGATGAGTTGTAGCTCAATATATCAATTCCCTGGTTAGTTCCGATCCAAATGTTTCCCAGAATATCTTCCATAATACTGTTTACGGTATTGCTGCATAAACCCATCGAATCTCCGGATACAACATTCCAACATAATTGTACAGGATCTTCATCCATGCTGGAAATATCAAGTTTGTACACTCCTAATTCAACCGTACCCACCCACAGGTAATTATTATGATCAATGTACAATGACAGGATCCGGTTATTACGCAAAGTTTCGGATTTGTTCGGATCATTTCTGTAATGAGTAAAATTACAATGAATAGATTTATTGCCAGAAGATTCTCCTTGTTTAACAGAAACCTCCACACAATCCAAACCATTCGATGTACCAACCCACAACCGGCCCGCTTTGTCTTCACATAATGTATTAACCTTATTCCCCGATAAACTATTATCATTGGCGGGATCATGATAAAAAAAGATAATACGCTCAGTTACAGGATCATAACAATTTAAACCGCCACCTTCTGTCCCTATCCATATCAATCCACGACTATCTTCAAGTAATGCGTTAACCAAAGGAGCACTGATAAATGCCCCCCCCTCAGGTCCAGCTTCAAAAGTCTTAATATCAATACCATTATACCGGTTCAATCCGTCTTCGGTTCCTATCCAGATAAAACCCATCCTGTCAACAATTACAGCATGACATGCATTGGATGATAGTCCATTATCCTGATTGATTTTTTGAAAAACAAGCGCTTTTACCGGTTTGCTTCTTTTACCCTTCACGCTTTTTACATCTCCCTGAGCATATACCCCGATAGACATCCCGTAACAAAAAAACAGAATAAAAAGTACACTGATAAGAATAGTTTTTCCCTTCATCCTTGTACAAATGTTAAATATTGCTCATTTTCGAAGATAAACTTAAGGAAATTATCCTCAAAAACACATATCATTGTATGATTTAAGTAATAAATAGTAACATTTGTATCTATTTATAACTGTATACGACATATAACTACCCTTTTATCTAATGCCATCCAACATAAAAGGATTATTATTTTCAAGTAAAACTCTTTTTATTTTCCTTTAAAATAACCTACTATCACCATTAACAAGGTTCAAACAATAAAAGGAATGGTAAAACTGTTAAAATAAACACACAATTAAAATTAAAATAAACACACAATTTTGTAACATGAATATATTAATAATATCCATATACTTAATACCTTCGAAGTACTTTAACAACAACATTAAATAACCAATTGGATACAGCCCCATGTTACCAAAAGAAAGAGTAATCAAAGCCATGTCTCTTAAGCATCCCGACCGTGTACCCTCTATGTCACAGTTTAGTTTTGGGTTTATGAATCAACAACTGAAAGGTTCGGGAATTACTCCCATGGAGCTGTGGCTGGATGCTGAAAAGTACGCAGAAGCTTTGCTTATTTTACGTAACAGGTTTGACTTTGACGGGATACTGGTATCTGTTCACGGACATGATCCTAACTGGCGAAATAAAATTAAAAAGACAGAGATTATCAATGGTTACCAGCAAGCTTTTTTTGATGATCGCACAGAGATTTATGTAGACGACGACCTGCCTGTGGGAACATTCTTTGAAAACAGGGAAAAAAATATCGAAGACCCGAACATTCTTTCATACATTCCGAAAAAACTAAACTATATCAGTGCATCCAAGAACTGTTATAGTTTTATTTGTGAAGACGACCCGTACCGTATCTTCAGAATATTAGAGAAAAAAATCAAAGGACGCTACTCTATCCATGCCGAAGTATCTTCATCACTGGATTATCTTTTGGATCTACTCGGTTATGAAAATGCATTAATGGCTATGATCCTCCACCCGGATACATGTAAAGCCATCCTGCAAAAATTTGTCAACGGGATAGTCAAAATGGCTAAAGGTCTGTGTACCCAAAATATTGATGCTGTAAAAATTTCTTCGCCTTTCGCCGGAATGGATTTTATATCACCTGAATTTTATAGAGAATTTGAGCTGCCTTATCTGACACAAATTGTAAAAGCAATCAATGACTCCGGAAAATTCTCCTATATCCATACCTGCGGTAGTATTAACGACCGGCTTGAGATGATGCATGAATCCGGCGCCTCCGGACTGGAATGTCTCGATCCACCTCCTATCGGGAATGTAGAACTTGAAGATGCTTTTAACCGTATCGGAAACTCAATGTTCATCAAAGGAAATGTTGATTCGGTAAATACGCTTCTATTCGGAGATGACGAAAAAATTCACACCGATATTTTGAAAAGAATACGAATAGGCATGAAAAACAAAGGATTTATCCTGAGCACAGCTTGTTCCATCGCACCCAAAGTGCCTGAAGGACGAGTCAAAATACTGACCGATATGGCCAAAACATTTGGATACTATACCAAACACTGAACAGAGAAAATTATTACTACCTAACCTTGGAAATCATGGACTCGCATACGAAACAAAAATACATCGAAATTTATAAAAAGGAATTACTGGAAAATGTACTACCGTTCTGGACAACTCATTCGGTAGATGATCAATACGGCGGTTTTATGTTTTGTCTCGACCGGGACGGAACTGTCATAGATACCGATAAGGGAATGTGGCAACAAGGTCGGTTTACTTGGCTGCTGGCAACACTGTACAATGAACTAGAATCCCGGAAAGAATGGCTGGACCTGGCCCTTCACGGAATCCGTTTCATCGATAAATTCGGATTTGATGATGATGGCCGCATGTTTTTCCATGTCACCAGAGAAGGCTTACCGATACGTAAAAGACGTTATATTTTTACTGAGTCTTTCGCTGCTATAGCTTATGCAGCTCTTTACAAAGCAACCGGCGAAAAGAAATACGAGAAAAAAGCCAGGGATTTATTTAATCTGATCATTCGTTATATCACTACGCCGGGACTGATCCCTCCTAAGTTTACATCAACCCGACCCGTTAAGGGATTGGCTGTCCCCATGATCATGATTGTTACTGCTCAAGAGTTGCGAAAGAACCTGAACGACACTTCTTATACAATGTATATAGACCAATATATCCGTGAAATCCGCAGGGATTTCATGAAACCTGAACTTAAAGCAGTACTGGAAACGGTTGGACCTCACGGAGAATTTTTAGATCATTTTGATGGTCGCCTTATTACACCCGGACATGCTATAGAAGCTGCCTGGTTTATCATGAACGAATCCCGTTACAGGAATACTGACAACCATTTGCTGGAGACGGGTCTTACCATTCTGGACTGGATGTGGAAACTGGGATGGGATGATGAGTACGGTGGAATTCTGTATTTCAGGGATGCGAAAGGTTTCCCGGTACAAGAATACTGGCAGGATATGAAATTTTGGTGGCCCCACAATGAAACCATTATAGCCACACTGCTGGCCCATGTACTAACAAACAATCAAAAATACGAGGAATGGCACAAAATGATACATAACTGGACCTTTACCCATTTCCCGGATCCGGCATACAAAGAATGGTTTGGTTATCTGCACCGGGACGGCAGCATCTCTGTTCCTCTCAAAGGAAACCTATGGAAAGGTCCTTTCCATATACCCAGAATGCTGTTTTATTCCTGGAAGCTTCTGGAAGATAATGAACTTTTATTATAAAATTTTTATTTCCGAAATATCTTTATTCATTATCTTTCACAATCATTCAAAAAACAATGTTAATCACTTCAGGACGGGAACTTATAAAAAAAGCCATGCATCTGGAGCAAAACGACCGCACTCCCTGGGTGCCTTTCGTAGGGGTTCACGGGGGAAAGCTCCTGGGAGTAGATGCAACGACTTATCTGAAATCAGGCGACCACATTTTCAACGGGGTAACGAAAGCCATCGAGATATACGATCCCGACGGTATTCCGGTGCTTTTTGATCTGCAGGTGGAAGCTGAAGTGCTGGGATGTGATCTCATGTGGGCCAACGACAATCCTCCTTCGGTAGCTTCCCATCCGTTAAATGAAGGGAAGAAACTCGAAGAGCTGAAGATCCCCACACTGGAGGACGGTCGCATCGGTATGATCATGGAAACCACACGCCGGCTGCGGGAAGCCCATCCCGACACAGCCCTCTATGGTCTGATCACCGGACCTTTCACACTTGCCCTGCACCTGCTGGGCACCGACGTGTTCATCAAGATGCTGGAAGAGGAGGAGTATGTACACCGGGTGATGGAGTTCGGCAAACAGGTCAGTATGTTCATGGCTGAGGAATACATAAAGAACGGCTGCGACGTCATTGCGCTCGTCGATCCGATGACCAGCCAGATCAGTCCGGAGCAGTTCCGGCAGTTCGTCACGGGCCCCGCCACGGAGATCTTCGACTTCATCCGTGAGAAAGGCGCGCTGAGCTCTTTCTTCGTCTGCGGTTATGCGCAACAGAACATCGAGGCGATGTGTGAATGCCGGCCTGACAATGTCTCCATCGACGAGAACATCCCCCTCGACTATGTGCGGGAGGTGGCCCTGCCCATGGGCGTGAGCTTCGGCGGCAACATGAAGCTGACCGTCGTCCTGCTCATGGGCACGCCGGAAGAGTGTCAGGTGCATGCCCTCGAGTGCATGGACCAGGCAGGCGAGAAAGGTTTTATCCTGGCGCCCGGCTGCGACCTACCCATGGACACGCCGCCGGAGAATCTGAAAGCTGTCACCCAGCTGGTGCACGACGACTACCAGCGCGAGGTGATCCGTACACTCATGGAGAACCAGCCCGAAGAAGAGAAGCTGCCCGATATGAGCGAATACGGCCAGACGGATAAGGTGATCGTCGACATCATCACCCTAGCGTCCGAGTCGTGCGCCCCCTGCAAATACATGGTCGATGCCGTCAAGAACGTTGCGCCGGAGTTCGAGGGCATCCTCGAGTGGCGGGAGCACTCGATCAAGAAGATGGAGGCGGTCAACTTCATGAACGCCCTGATGGTACGCAGCTTGCCCACCATCTGTATCGACGGCAAGATCGCCTTCACCTCCAAGATCCCGCCCCGCAGCGAGCTGATACAGGCCATACAGAACCGCATCAACGAAAAGTTGAAACTGAAGCTGAGCCAGAAAAGACCTGAGATGTTACTCTTTACCACTGACAAGGAAGAAGAGGAAAAACTGCATGAGGTGGTATCCGAAGCGATCAGTGAGCTGGGGGCCGACGTGGATATCCGCCACATCACCGACCAGAAGATCATCCGCTCCTACGGAGTGCATAAGACCCCGGCCGTAATGACGGTCAGCTACAAAATGAAAAGCCAGGGCCGTCTCCCCTCGGTGGATGTGGTGCGGGAGTGGGTCAAGGAAGTGATGTAGGAAGAAGCTCGATGCTCGAAGTTTGAAGGGAGAGAATATCGAACAAGGATTAACGATTTTCGATTTATGAAGGATCTTTTTTCTGCACCTGGGAACTGCCTTTGCGTAAAGCTTCGGTGGCCTGGAAATGATGAGACCGAAGGGCAAATTTCAATTTCGCCGCGAAGCGGCTAATTTCGTACTGCAGGTGCTAATTACGCTCGCGGAGCGAGCTAATGATATACCGAAGGCACTGACTCGATACTCAAAAACTTAAAACCCCTCTATGTCCAAAATACCTTTTTATATCGTCACCGGCTTTCTGGGAGGAGGTAAGACCACCTTCCTGAAGCATTTCCTGCACACTTTCTCCGGTCGCTACCGCATCGGAGTGATCCAGAATGAGTTCGCCCCGGGACAGGTGGACGGCGCCGAGCTGCGACGGGAGGAGGAAGATTTTGAGCTGCTGGAAATCAACAAAGGATCGGCGTTCTGTGTATGTCTGCTCAACGACTTCACCCGCTCGCTGAAGAGTTTCATTGGGAAATATTGTCCCGACATTTTGCTGCTGGAAGCCTCGGGTCTGGCCGATCCCATCGCCGTGGCCGAGGTACTGCAGGGGTCCGAGCTGTTTCCCCTGCTTTATCTCTCATATATCTGGACCATCGTCGATGCAGAGAACTTCGAAAAGACCGATAGCATGATCACGCGTGTGGAACGACAGGTGCGGGTGGCCGACAAGATCCTCATCAACAAGACCGACAAACACCCTGCCCCGCTCGACCCAGTCATAAAAAAACTACGTACATGGAACCCTTTTGCAGCGATCGAGGCTGTCACCTTTGCCCGGGCCACCCTCGACAACCTGGACGAGCTGAAAGAACATGAACCTCACGCCATAAAGAAAAAAGAAGAACACAGACGCTTCGAGCCGCTTAACAAGCCCGGCACCGGCACGGTGGCCCTGAAGACCACCTGGCCCATCAGCCGGCAGAACCTGGAAAACTTCATTCGCGAGATGCTGCCCCTGAGTTATCGCATCAAAGGCACGGTAAAGCTCGACGACGGCACCTTCGTCTCGGTGCAGGCCGTCATGGGTGAGGTAGAGTACCGCGAGGCAGGCAAGCTCATGCAACCCACCGAGCTGATCGCCATCGGTCCCGGCATCACTCCGAAAAGTTTCGGAAAACGATTCCACGAGTACCGGAAAAAAGGAGGATAAACACCCCGGCTCATCCTGACACTTATGGAAAAAAACTTCCCCTTGGTCAATCATTCTTTATGAAAAGATTCTTTTTCCATATTTTTAACTATCCGATAACCTAAACCTGTTGCATTATGAAACGTTTCCTTTCTCTGGCGATCTTTCTTCTCTCCCTTACCCTGGTACCGGCCCCGGCCCAGCAATACTCCAATCAACTGAAAAAACTTCTCATCGAGCTCCCCGGCTGGACCGGAGAAGACCCCGAAGGAGCGGACATGGCTTTCAACCAAATCACGATGATCACGGCCGCACGGGCTTATACCAAAGGCGATGCCACCCTGAACGCCGGCATTATCATAGGCGGAGCATCCACTGTGGACAAAATACCAAAAACCACATACGAGACAGAGGAAGGGTTCCTGCATATTGAGAAAGTCAGGGGATATGACACGTACATCTCCTACAACAAAAAAGATAAATCGGGCAGCATAATCGTCTTACTGACCACAAACCCGCATTCCGGCATACTCACCTTCACTTTTGAAGGCATTGACTGGTCCACGGCCCTCGACCTCGCTAAAAAATATGACTGGGACGCCATGAAGAAGGTGACAGGAAGCATAAAGTAAGGCAGAAGTAATAAGGAGTAAATACTTCTTCCTTTTGCCTTTTGCCTTTTGCCTTATAAACTTTCATGTTCCGTCCTGCGGATGATCTCGTTCTGCAGGTCGGTACCCAGGTCGTTGAAGTAATCGCTGTATCCCGCCACACGCACGATCAGGTCCTGATATTTCTCCGGGTGTTTCTGTGCATCGCGCAGCGTCTCGGCGCGCACCACGTTGAACTGGATATGATGCCCGTCCATACGAAAATAAGAACGGATCAGAGCCGTCAGTTTTTTCTTCGCCTCCGGGTCCTTGAAAAAATCCGGTGAAAATTTCTGGTTGAGCAGGGTCCCTCCTGTCCGCAGATGGTCGATCCTGGCCACCGACTTGATGACGGCCGTGGGGCCCTGCCTGTCGGCGCCCTGCACAGGAGAGATCCCTTCGGAGAGGGGTTCGCCGGCTTTGCGGCCGTCGGGCATGGCACCGATCACCGAACCAAAATAGACATGGCTGGTGGTAGGCAACAGATTGATGCGGAAAGTGCCGCCGCGGCTGGTGGGTTTGCCGTCCACTGCCGCAAAGAACATCTCGAACACCTCCCGTGCATGCACATCAGCATAATCGTCGTCGTTGCCGAATTTGTGTGTCAAATAGACCAGCTTATGACGCAGGTCATCAAAGCCTTCGAAGTTATGCTCCATAGCCTGTAACATCTCCTCCATGGTCACCTCTTTCCTGTCGAAGATGTGATATTTCAGGGAGGTGAGATTGTCGGTGATGCTGCCCAGCCCCACGCCCTGAATGTAGCTGGTGTTGTATCGTGCGCCGCCGGCATTGTAGTCACGGCCGTTGGCAATACAGTCATCGATGAAGAGCGACAGAAAAGGAGCCGGCAGATACCTCGCGTTGATGCGTTCGATGATGTTGTTGCCCCTGAGCTTGATGTCGAGGAAGTAGTCCAGCTGCCTGTGGTATGCCCGCATCAGTTCATCGAAAGACCGGAACCCTCGGGGATCGCCCGTAGCCAGGCCGATCTTTTTGCCCGTACGGGGATCAACACCGTTGTAGAGCGTTACCTCCAGCACCTTGTTCAGGTTGAAATATCCGGTGAGGATATATGCTTCGGTGCCGAAGGCGCCCGACTCGACACATCCGCTGGCGCCGCCCTTGCGGGCGTCAACGATGTCCTTGCCCTGGCGCACCAGCTCGGCGATGATGGCATCGGTGTTAAATACCGATGGCTGGCCGAAGCCCGTCTTGATGATGTCGAGGGTCCGCAGGATAAAACGGTCGGGGTTCTTACGGCTCACCTGCACCATCGACGAGGGCTGCAGGATACGCATCTCCTCGATGACGTCGAGGATCAGATAAGTAAGCTCGTTAACAGCATCGTAACCTTCGGGCGTCACCCCGCCCAGGTTGATCAGGGCGAAGTCGGTGTAGGTGTTGCTCTCCTGTGCCGTCACGCCGATCTTGGGCGGTGAGGGGTGGTTGTTGAACTTGATCCAGAAGGCCTGCAGCAGCTCGCGGGCTTTTTCTTCGGTGAGGGTACCGTCTTCCAGTCCTTTACGGTAGAAAGGCAGCAGGTGCTGGTCGAGACGGCCGGGGTTAAAGGAGTCCCAGGGGTTGAGCTCGGAGACCACGCCGAGGTGGACGAACCAGTAATACTGCAAAGCCTCGTGGAAGGTGCGGGGAGCGCGGGCCGGCACCCGCCGGCATACGGCTTCCATCGCCTGCAGCTCGCCACGCCGCCGCGTATCTTTCTCCTCCTTCGCTCTCTCATGCAACAAATCTGCATACCGCGCGGCAAAGCGCATCACGGCGCCGGCGGCCAGACTCATGGCCGTCAGCTCCTCACGCTTGTCAAAAGCCTCCGGGTCATTAACAAAGTCGAGCGCCCGGATGCGGCGGCGTATCTCGCGCTGCAGGTCGAGCAGCCCCAGACGATAGATCTTATCCCCCAGCACGGTATGACCGGGGGCACGCTGCTCCTGGAACTCGGTAAAGACACCGGCGCGGTAGGCCGCCAGCCAACGGCGGTCCATCGCCGCCATGATACGGTCGCGGTTGGTGTTGCCCCTCCAGAAAGGGATGATCTCGTTACGGTAGAGGCGCCGCACCTCCTCATCCACCTTGAAAGAAACCTTGGGCCGCGTGTCAAGAATCTCCAAATCTTTCAGCGAATGCAGTGTGATCTCCGGGTAGGTAGGCGTGGCCTTGGGTGCCGGCCCGCGCTCCCCGACGATCAGCTCACCGTCACCGAGCCAGAGCACTTTGTGCGTGAGGAGATGATCGAGCGCCAGGGCCCGCTGCACCGCAAGAGACCTGCCCCGGGCTTTTTCTCCTTTGTAAAATTCCGTGACCAACATCGCCCGTTCTGCCGATATGCGGTTGACGGCCCGGAGACTTTCTTCACGTAATCGTTCTATTCTCTTATTCATTATAATTCCGTGTTAATCATTCATCATTCA
>JAGGWN010000009.1 GCA_021157415.1 Bacteroidales bacterium
ACATAATGGAAAAACAAGAGCGGAGACAACCGGAAATTTCTACAGCACGATTCGTTTGGTCATTTTTTAAGATTGGGCTGACGGCTTATGGTATGGCTATCCTTCAGCAGATCAAAACCCTGATCATCGGGAACAAATGGCTCAGCCGCGAGGAGGTGGATGAGGGGATAGCCATGGTACAGTTTTATCCCGGCCCCATCATGTATAACCTGGCTACCTATTGTTCTTACAGGCTAAAAGGGTTCTCCGGGAGCTTGATGGCCACGTTTTTATTTATTCTTCCCTCCTATCTGCTTGTTCTGTTTTTATCCTGGCTTTATTTCGCCTATGGTACCGTTGCATGGGTTCATCCTCTCTTCATGGCGCTGGAAGCCATGGTCATCGGCGTAGTGATCAACGTACTGGTCGATTTCTCAAGCCATTATATCAAAAACGGAAAAAACGCCATTATCGCCGGCACCGCTTTCCTGTTGCTGCTTTATCATATCAATGCCTTGATCGTGATCCTCGTGGCCATGGTCATGGAATTTATTTTCAGACTCACCTCCAAAGAAGATCAGCAAAAAAAGAAAAATCTTTCTCCGGCGGATTCGCTATCCTTACCCGGAAGATTTTCCCAGCGGATGACAGCCATTGGTATCACGGCACTTGTTTTTGTTGCCATTTTTCTGATTGGCCTGCTCAGTCACAATATCCTGGGACAACTTCTGTTTTCCATGTTCAAGGTAGGCGCGGTAGCCTTCGGCAGCGGCTTTACCATCATGCCCCTTTTACAGCAGGAAGCGGTTGTCAGCCACCACTGGCTCACCATGCAGCAGTTCGCCGACGGGATCGCTTTCGGACAGATCACCCCGGGACCTTTCCTGATCACGGCAACATTCATCGGGTATAAAGCAGCCGGGTTCTGGGGCAGTGTGGCAGCTACCTTCGGCATGTTCTTCCCGTCCTTCTTTTATACACTTATTGTTACCGAGATATACGACAATATCAAACACAACCGATGGATTCTCTTTGCCATTAAAGGAATCATGAGTGCTTTTACCGGCATGTTACTCTGGGTCGTCATCAGCATAGGCAAAGTAAGCCTGACCCATCCTGTAAGCTGGATTTTTGCCGTGGGCGCCTTTATCCTGATTCGTTACTTTAAATTAAATCTGTTATGGGTCTTTTTAACGGGCATTGCCGTGGCCCTGGCTTTGTATTTTGCCGGCGTAGTGCTGTAAAATCTTTTTCCCCTTACCCTTTCCCGTGCTCATCCAGGACCTTCAGGAACAGTCTGGGGTCCGGGCGATAACGGTAATTGTTGGTTTCGTGGGCAAACAATACCTTGCCCTCTTCGTCACACACAATAACCGTCGGATAAGCTGTATCTTTCTGATATCCGAAAAGATGCAATCCGGCAGGAGTCCCACTTTTATGAAGAATGCCCAGTTTTTTTGCAGCCCGGTTTTCCGGGTCCGAAAAAAAATGTACCATAGCCTTGTGTTTCTGAGCCAGTTTGCGGGAATATACCTCAGGTTGCGAACTGATAATATACGCCTCAACACCTCTTTTTTCCAGCTCTCCGGCATATTTCACAAGCTCATTGATCTGGGCCATACAATGGGGCGACCAGTTGCCGCTGTAAAAAAGCATCAGACATTTCTTCCCTCTCAGAGTTGAAAAATCAAGGATTTTATTATCAAGGGTTTTTAGCTGAAATTCAGGCAAGGTCAATCCTTCTTTCAGAAATTGGCTGTAAGTCCGGTCCATTTTCGAATACCAGTTTACATACAGAAACCAAAAAAGATAAGTCAGTGCCGAAAGCCAAACAGCTGTTTTGCCAACTTCATTATTATTCGTGAAGGCAGGGATCATGGTAATAACAAATCCTGCCAGGATAAGAGAGGAAACCAGCGACAGTCTGCCGGTACGCGGTTTAGGCTGTACATAACTCCAGAAATAGTAAATGAATGGAAACAGAACAGATATTTCAACCCCCAGCCAACCCCAGGAAAAAGGTTCGGACAAAAGCACATACGTAGCAATGATTAACAGAACAATCAAATAACTAAGAAAGAGTGAGATAAAAGCCGATTTCAACCATTTCATAAGCGTGGGTTTTTCAAATTAGACGATTCTAAAATTAATAATAATTCCGGTTATATACCAGTGTTGTTGAGATTAATCTCAGAACAAAAAGAGGTGTCGGATAGGATAAGGTTAAAAATAGCGAAGGGGCATTACTTATGCCTGATTATTTATGCCTGATTACTTAAACATCCCTTCTCCATTTCCCCCACCAGTGCCAAGGCCTTTTCCACCGTATCAATCCCCGGAACCGTCAACGTAAGTTTTTCATTTTGCTCTTTTAGTTGAAAATGCAAGGGCTTTTTCTGAATATAAAACAGCAGA
The DNA here is from genome assembly GCA_021157415.1 of Bacteroidales bacterium. Lineage (GTDB taxonomy): Bacteria > Bacteroidota > Bacteroidia > Bacteroidales > VadinHA17 > DRPN01. Next base: position 2,395 of record JAGGWN010000009.1, read on the forward strand.
TTCCGGAAGACATCCGAGTTATAAAAGAGGGAGTTTCTGTCGCTGATAAAGGTAGCCCTGAGGCAGTCCTGTTTCAACACGATACGTTCCATCCCCAGACGTATGGCTTTCCACCGGATCCTTACGATGTCGGTCAGGGCCTGTGCTACCGGTGGCAACGGTCCGAAGCGATCTTCCAGCATCTGTTCAAAAGCCTTCAACCCGGTTTCGTTATTCAGGTTGTTCAACTGTCTGTACAATTTCATTTTTTCCGTGATGTTGCTGATATAGTCATCCGGGAACATCACGCTCATGTCCGTTTCAATACGGGCATCCTGAATAAAGAGCTGGTCTCCTGCCGGCTGCTTTGCCGTTCCTTCCCTGCCGGCATATAGTTTACTGAATTCTTTTTCTTTCAGCTCCTGCATAGCCTCTTTCAAAATGCGTTGATAGGTCTCGAAGCCGATATCGGCAATAAAACCGCTCTGCTCGGCCCCCAGCAGGTTCCCTGCACCCCGGATATCAAGGTCCTGCAAGGCAATGTTAAAACCGCTGCCCAGTTCCGAGAACTCTGCCAGCGCTTTCAGACGGCGGCGTGCCTCGGGGGTCACCAGCGTGAGCGGCGGCGCCAACAGGTAACAGAACGCTTTTTTGTTGGACCGTCCTACCCGGCCCCGCAACTGATGCAGATCGCTTAACCCGAAATGATGCGCGTTGTTGATAAAGATCGTGTTGGTATTGGGGATATCCAGGCCCGACTCAATGATGGTGGTAGCCACCAGCACATCATACTCTCCCCGGATAAAACCCAGCATCACCGATTCCAGTTCACGTCCTTCCATCTTTCCGTGGGCTATGCCTATACGGACGTTCGGAACGATCTCCTCTATTTTCCGGGCGATCTCATGAATATTGTCCACCCTGTTATGTATAAAGAACACCTGGCCGCCACGATTCATTTCGTATTCGATCCCTTCCCGGATAATTGTCTCATGGAACCGGTGCAGTTCGGTGACAATAGGATACCGGTTGGGTGGTGGCGTGTTGATGATCGCCAGGTCGCGGGCACCCATAAGTGAGAACTGCAAAGTTCTGGGGATGGGTGTAGCGGTAAGGGTAAGCGTATCCACCTCTGCCCGCATCTGTTTGATCTTTTCCTTGACTGCCACGCCGAATTTCTGTTCCTCGTCAATGACCAGCAGCCCGAGATTTTTGTACACCACATCCTTACTGATCAGGCGGTGAGTGCCGATAATGATGTCTATCTTTCCTTCAGCCAGGCGATGCAGTGTCTCTTTCTGGGCTGCCGGTTTCTTCAGGCGGCTGATAAAATCCACCGTAGCCGGAAAATCTTTCAGCCGTTCGGAAAAAGTCCGGAAGTGTTGCATGGCCAGAATGGTGGTAGGCACCAGCACAGCCACCTGTCTGCTGTCGGCCACCGCTTTGAAAGCCGCCCGTATGGCCACCTCCGTCTTGCCAAATCCCACATCCCCACATACCAGCATATCCATGGGATGGGCTGTCTCCATACCCTCCTTCACTTTTTGTGTGGCTGTCACCTGGTCCGGTGTATCCTCATAGAGAAAAGAAGCCTCCAACTCCTGCTGCAAATAGCTGTCCGGCGAAAAGGCAAAACCCGGCTTTTCCATGCGCCTGGCATAAAGAGCGATCAGTTCGCGGGCAATATCTTTGACACGGTTTTTGGTCTTCTCCTTCAGGTTCTTCCAGGCTTTGCTACCCAGTTTATGGATCTTCGGCGGAATATTGTCCTTGCCCTTGTATTTGGATATCCGGTGCAGGCTGTGGATACTGACATACAGAATATCATGGTCACGATACACCAGCTTCACCACCTCCTGAATGCGGCCATTGTTATTGATACGCTCCAATCCGGCAAACTGTCCGATGCCGTGATCCACATGCACGACATAATCGCCTGGATGCAGGGCTTTCATCTCCTCGACGGTCAACGCCTCTTTCCGTGTAAAGTTTTTTTCCAGCCTGTACTTCTGATATCGCTCAAAGATCTGGTGGTCGGTATAAAGCGACACCCGCAGGTCATGATCCGTAAACCCCTCGTGCATGCTCCGGCGACAGATCTCATATTGCAGTTCAGGGACCAGGTTATTCAGGATCTCCTGTAACCGCTCGATCTGACCCGGATTATCCGACAGGAGATAATGTGTATATCCCAATTTCTGATCTTCCAGCATCTTCTGCGACAACATATCAAAGTTTTTCCGGAAAGCGGGCTGGAGAGAAGTATGGAATTCTATGATGTTGTCTGCAGGCAAACTGGTGGTGGCCGCAAATTCCACCGTCCTGTACTTCCGGAACACCTTCTGCATTTCTTCCGGCTCCATCAGGGCCACCGGCTCGCCTGTCTTCTGTTCTTCATCCGCATCTTCCGGCCTTACGGTCTGAATATCCCGCAACTGTGCGATCATGCCCGTGATCAATGTAAGGTCTTTCACCCACACCATAGCGGAAGGGGGTAGCAGAGAGAGTACGGACACCTTTTCCGTCACCTCGAGGCGGCTGTTCAGGTCGGGCAGCAGGGTGACAGAAGGAACCTTGTCGATGGAGAGCTGGCTCTCTATGTCAAACGTCCGGATAGAATCAATGACATTCCCTGAGAAATCTATCCGCACAGGCTTCTCATCGCCATAAGAAAAAACATCCACGATGCCGCCCCGCAGCGCATATTCACCAGGTTCTGTAACAAAGTCCACCAGCCGGAATCCCTGATCCGTCAGCTTCTCCTCCAGACCGGACAGCGATAAGTATTCCCCTGTCTTTATTTTAATGCTGTTCTTCAGCAACGTCTTACGGTTGACTACTTTCTCTGCCAGGGCCTCGGGCCAGGTAACCAGGACCAGTTTTCTTTTCTCCCCGGAAAGCATCCGCTGAATCTCCGTGCGCATGATCTTATTGGAAGGATCCTGCTGGCCGTACTTGATATGCCGCTTAAAAGAAGATGGCAGGAATTTGACCTCATAGCCGGAAGAAAAACTTTCCAGATCGTTGTAGAAATAGGCTGCCGCCTCCATAT